>JBEBQJ010000019.1:0-41516 GCA_040395455.1 Sphingobacterium yanglingense
CATTTGGAGAAACTAAAAATGCATTTGCATCTTTATTCTTACGTGCACTGTACAACATAAACATACCTTCAGCTGCCGCTGTTGCTTCATCCAACAATGATGCATTCGCAATCTCCAATCCTGTAAAATCTGATATTACAGTCTGAAAGTTAAGCAACGCTTGTAAGCGCCCCTGTGCAATCTCAGCTTGGTACGGCGTGTACTGCGTATACCATCCTGGATTCTCAAAAACATTACGTTGGATTACACCTGGCAAAATCACATCATAGTAACCCTGTCCGATATAGGATTTGAACACTTTGTTCTTTTCAGCAATCTGTGCAACTTTCTCTAAGTATGCAACTTCACCCAAAGCGCTAGGAAGGTTTAATGCTTTTTTTGAACGAATTTGAGCAGGAACAGTTTGTTCAATCAACTCATCTAATGAACCTACACCTAAGAAACCCAACATTTCTTCTACCTGTGCAGCACGAGGACCATTGTGACGGTCCTGGAATTTTTCTTGGTAATATACGTTACTCATTTGCTTTATAATTGCAAGGACTATATGTAATTAACTCTTTGACAAACAATTTATTTATACGTACAAACGGTTTGTTTTTCGATGTGCAAAGATAAGCTTTTTATAAGACTTTTTAAGGGCGGAACTACAAGCCTCCACTTTTACAAATACACTAACCGATTAGCCTAATTATTAAGCTTCGATTAAAAAAAAAAGTGTTTCTGTAAAAAACAATCAACAAAACAGGCAGACTATTACTCTCTTTACAGGCACGCTACCCGAGAAAGCTCTTCGAAGAAATATGCAATCAATACAAAATCGTAAACTTGAATGCCAACGGGTCGAAATGATTGATGAGATCTGTTATCAAATCGTCTCCATATTTGACATATAAAACCGCAAAGTTTTCAGTGCGCTCCTGTAAGCCTCCTCCGGGAAACAATTTTTCTTTAACCCGCTCAATCTGCAACAACGCGTCCTGATGGTTCCTTTTATCTGCTTTCAACAGTTTTTTTTCCAAGTTATTGATTGCCTTTTTTAGACGAGCCTTAACAGCGTCCGTACTAGGGCCTAGACTAGGATCTATCTTATGGGCACGAAGTTTTATCTTTCCAAAAATAGCATTCAGCTCCATCCATTCATCTTTGAGGTTTAGACGATGTGTTGTATGTCTTCTTACGTATTCATTCTGCAATGCCTTTGTCGATTTAAACACACTTTTAAACGTAAGATTTAATCTATATATCTTTCCAACGACATTATCTTCGGTTATTAACGCAGAATTCCGAGGAATGAGAATAGGAAAGGGGATACCATATTGATCAAAGTTCGCTTTCAGCTGTAGCCAATACACAATCTCTGCCCCTCCACCTATATATGCAAGATTAGGCAAAACCACTTCTTGGTATAAAGGGCGCATCACTACATTCGGACTAAATCGTTCGGGATGTGTTTCAATCTCTTGCTGCAATTGCTTTGGTGTAAAATAAATCCCTTGATGCAGCACCTCAAAATCGCCAGTAGCAGTTTTCTCTATACGTTCCCTAAATTCATCTGTTAAATAAAAAAAATTACAGGGACGAGCATATACTTGAGCAGTATAGCCCTTCGATTCCAACAGCGAGGAGGTCTCAGAAATTGCCCTATAGCTTTTCTCCTGCAAAATATCTTCTTCAATAATTGGGGCATACAGACGCTTTAATGCTGCACAATCTGCGTCTAGGATAACCAATCCATAAGCTTTAAACAACTCGTGCACTAAGACACGCGTAGCGTCAGCTAGATTCCGACCTCGCAAGTAGGCCTCCTCAACAATCTGCACCAAACGCGCTGAATTGTCGGACAACCCCAACATGCCACAGTACTGCTTTACGACATCAACCATAGAGCTGGTATCCATACGACCTGTGCCTGACACTTTAGGCACATCCCAAGTTATCTTCTTACCATATACACGGGTATTATTTATTTCTTCAAAATCATGATCCTCTGTGGCCATCCAATATACAGGAACAAAATCCTTGTCCGGAAATCGTTCCTTCAAATCTTTTGCCAGGCGGATTGCCGATGCTATCTTAAAAATAAAATATAGTGGTCCCGTAAAAATATTGAGCTGATGTCCCGTAGTCACGGTAAAGGTATTGTCCTTAGCTAGCAAACCTATATTCTGCCTGACCTCCTTCGCATCTTCTAGCAATCCTTCATATTGCTGCTGGAGAGCTGCAACCAATACCTCTCTGTTTGCAAAAGAAGATTTGAGCCCCATCTGTGCTTCGAAACCTTCCATATCCGGCTTATTTCCGTAGAAAGAATCAAGACCTTCGTCTCCCGCTAGATACCCAAGCAATGTTTTAGAAAAACTATTCGTGTCCTTGTAATCAATATAGGTTGCCTTCATGTATTTTAGAATAATATTATCCCTTAAATATCCAAGTTACATCTTTTTGAAAAAAGCAGAAGTCCAAATACAAATTATAGCGAACATTTGACAATGCCCCCATATCAGACGACCACTCCTTTACACCGTCTTAACGTACTTTTCGTCGTAATTTTCGATATCAATAATATAATGGTTCTGAATCAGAAAATCATACAAAGGCTTAGCTTCATCCGACACCTTCAGATTTTTAGTCGTCACAATCTTGTTTTCCTTTTTATTCAGATAAGGGTAGGCATACAACTTCACGTTTTTACTGAACATGCCGGAGATATAAGACAGCAATTCGTTCGTATAGTTTTCTTTGTTGTAATTATCAGAGTTAAAGATATTACGCAGATTGGAAACGTTGGTCGCAATCCCAACATTCCTGGGCTTAAAAGTCTTAACAAACTCTGCCAAGTGATTGTTCCTCCTGAAATTAGAAACCATAATGTTGTTTCCTGTGGAACAGAGCTCTTCAGCCCGTTGCGCAAAATATTGCAAATCTTCACCGGTCAGGTCAAGATCTTCATCCAACACATTTCCCATCAACACTTCGATAAGTACAACCGTGTTTTCGGGATCTGCGCCGGTATTTTTCCGGAATTGCTCTACGGCAAGGTTAAACAAGTCAAAGTTGGGCAATGACTTTTGTCTATATTTTGTCCGTAATACGATAATGTCTTTTTTATATAAAAAATCCTTAATCTGGGCAGCTTTACCATCGGGTCTAAATATCGCTGCATTCGCAAACCCTTTAGCAATAAGATATAAGTTCAGAAGACGTTCGTTTGCATTTTCAAACACCGGACCACTTACCTTCACCAAATCAATTTCGACAGAGCCAACCGACAAATTGTCGACCAGTGACTCTATCATTACCTGAGGATCCTGTGAATAATAATAAGCTGCAAAAACTAAATTAACGCCCAATATCCCCAGCACCTTCGATTGCAAACGGTTATCACTATCCAACAATCGCACATGGATAACAATATCGTTTGTTGGCCCGTCGATTTCATGCTGAAAACGAATGCCCAACCAACCGTGCGGCTCATTTGTCTTGGTAAAATTTAGTGTAGTGACAGTATCTGCGAAGGCAAAAAAACGTTTGTTTTCGTACTTTTCAGTATGCAACCTTTCGGTTAACAAGCTAAACTCGTGCGACAACATCTTGGTGAGACGCTCGCGACTCACATATCTACCTGATTCCTCTGCGCCGTATATCGCATCGCTAAACGCCATATCATATGCAGACATGGTTTTTGCAATAGTACCAGAAGCGGCTCCTGCCTCAAAAAAATTGCGGGCTACTTCCTGACCCGCACCAATTTCTGCAAATGTACCATAGATAGCTGCATCTAGGTTAATCTTTAACGCCTTCCGCTTTGTTTCGAATATCTCTCTTGCCATTTGGCAAAGTTAAGAAAATACAGCTAATTATTCGGCAAACACTTCACACCTCCGTACAATAGCCCTAAAAAAGCATTTAACAAAAAACTGAACTCGCATTACAGCAAGTTCAGTTTCCGAAAGGTATAAAACAAAGCTGCACTATGTAGCGCCTGCCCAATCTTATTTTCAAATAAATATCGTTTCGCCTCTTCTACCGTCATTTCCACCACCTCAATATCTTCAGAATCATCTAAATTCTGCTCCTGTACCTTCCTACCACCCTGTAGCAGATAGGTATACGTCAGATTACCACTCGTAGCGGGGTTGGCATACAACTCACAGATTGCTTCCATCCGATCGAACGCATAACCGGTCTCTTCCAGCATTTCTCTTACCGCAGCATCTTGAGGGTCCTCTCCTTCTTCGACTACACCTGCAGGCAACTCCAACATTAGCTCATTAGCTCCATGCCTATATTGCCGCACAAACAGGATCGTTCCCTCCACTGTAACCCCCACCATATTGACCCAAGTAGGATATTCCAAGACATAATACTCGTCCTTGATATTTCCGTTTGGCAACTCCAGCTTATCCACCCGCAGAGTCGCCCAAGGCCTCTGTATAATATACTTCGAGTCCAGCAGCTTCCACTTCTCCATTCTTATTTCTTTACAATATCAGCCATTATCCGTTGCACTTTTTTCTCTAACGATTCAGATACTGCGGAGAACGACTCTCGATCGACCAATTTCTCTCTCACCGAACAATAGAACTTAATCTTAGGCTCTGTACCCGACGGCCTTGCTGATATCACATCCCCATCAACCGTTACAAACTGGAGAACGTCTGATTTTGGCAACTCAATTTGAGATTTGCTTCCTGTCAAAAGATTATGGGCCTCCTGTCTTTCATAGTCGCGGATTTCTTTTACAGCGATACCTCCTAGCGCTTTTGGCGCATCCTCCCTAAGGTCCACCATCATTTGCTTTATCTCTTCCGCTCCCGCTTTACCTTTCTTCGTTAATGAAATAAGCTTTTCCTGATAGAACCCATATTCTATATACAGATCAATCAGCACATCAAACAGAGACTTGCCTTTCCCTTTAAAATAAGCAGTCATTTCTGCAATAAAAGCACAGGAATTGACCGCATCCTTATCTCTTACTAAATCCCCGATCAAAAAGCCATAACTCTCCTCCCCCCCCACTAAATAGTTTTCTTTACCAACCAACTGCGTCATCACCTCACCGATAAACTTAAATCCAGTCAGTGTCTCATAGCACTTAACACCAAAACTATCACTGATCTCGCGAATTAGGTTTGTGGTCACAATGGTTTTCACACTGTAGTCATTCTCTTTCAACTCCAACTTATCCTTTTTGGAAGACAACACGTAATAAACCAATAGGCTTCCGATTTGATTTCCATTCAACAACTGAAATTTCCCTTGAGGATTTTTCGCAGCGACCCCAACTCTATCAGCATCTGGATCTGTAGCCATCACGACATCCGCATCAAGCTCCTCCCCCTTATGCATTGCAATAGACATCGCCTCTTCTTCCTCTGGATTCGGATATATGACAGTTGGGAAGTTCCCGTCCGGCTTAGCCTGCTCTTCGACAACATGTACATTATTAAAACCCCACGAACTCAACATCTTTGGCACAACAGTCACCCCGGTACCGTGAATGGATGAATATACAATTTTCAACCCTTGATTCTCTTTTACAGCCTCAGGGTTTATACTCAACCGGGTATTTGCCGCTATATACAATTCGTCAAATTCAGCTCCCACCAAAGTCACGTTCTCGCTACGACGCTCGAATTTTATATCCGAAACGGAATGTATGGCATCTACTTCCGCAATTACATTCTTATCATGTGGAGCAACCAGCTGCCCGCCATCATTCCAATAAGCCTTATAGCCATTATATTCTTTAGGGTTATGAGAAGCTGTCAGCATAACTCCGCCTTGACAGTCATAATATCGCACCGCATAAGACAATACGGGTGTCGGCCTTAATTCATCAAATAGGAAGACATGTATATCATTAGCAGAAAAAACATCAGCCACCAAATGACCAAAATCCTGGGAGTTATTCCTACTGTCATAAGATACTGCTACTTTTACCTGCTGACCTGCAAACTGCTTTTTCAAATAGTTCGCAAACCCTTGTGTCGCCTTACCAATCGTATACTTATTAACTCGGTTGGACCCCACTCCCATTATCCCACGCAACCCTCCTGTTCCAAACTCTAAATTCTTATAGAAAGAATCCACCAACTCAGTTTCCTCTCCGCCATCGATAAGTCGCTGCACTTCAGCAACCGTATCCTTATCATACTCGGCAGATGTCCAACTATCAATGCGACTCTGCGTCTCTTTATCAAAAACCATTATATATTATTTTCTAAAATCTTTTTATTTCTGCGAAATGCAGGACTAAGCATCACAACCTGCGTAGGCTCGATCTAACACCGTCACATACCAATTCCCTTTATACCGCTGTACATGAAATACAAGTGGCACATCCAAAGTTACAATAACGCGGAAACTTTCTGCTTCACTTTTTTCCAGTTCCTCCAACTGGCTTTCTGAGAATAGACTCTGATCAAACTCTTTCTCAAATGCGACAATATTAGACAGTTGATTAGGGTGCGAGGTGGTATCACAGAAAAAACCCTGTTTAGTCCACTTTTCTGTACCACAGTCAAACTCTGGCAGCTTTGCGAAAGTCAATGCGTATTCATTTTTAATACTGGAGTAGGGATAGTACTCCGGGATAGCTTTCGCAAAGTCAATACTATCCACCTTAACAAAAGTATCAGAGGCTCCAGGTCGATATATCACGTTAAAACCTAATTCTGGATGAATAAGCTTGTTCACTTTACCACCATCCTTATTCTCGTAAGCTCGTACAAACTTGGTTATTACCTCAGAAAGCTCATTCCTCTCTTCTGCCGTCACAGGCAAAACCTGCTCGACACTATCTTTTTTCTCCTCTTCTTGCTTTTTGCCCCCTTGTCCACAGGAAGCAAACAACAAGACAAACAGCACTACAACAGCCGAAAATCTATACATAAACTACTTATTATTCTTTCTTATCGTATTTTCTATCGTATCCCACATATCGTCTGGCACAGCCTCCATACCGTTCATCTGCCCAGCTCCTTGCAGCCACTCACCCCCATCTATCGTAATCACTTCACCATTTATATAACCCGCAAAATCTGACACCAAAAATGCGGCCAAGTTAGCCAATTCCTGATGATCCCCCACTCTTTTTAGTGGAACCCGGTTCTTAAAATCAAACTTTTCTGCCAATTCGCCAGGAAGAAGCCTATCCCAAGCCCCTTTTGTCGGAAATGGCCCCGGTGCTATCGCATTATGACGGATATTATATTTTCCCCATTCAGCTGCCAGCGACCTCGTCATCGTCACCACGCCCCCTTTAGCGACAGCAGAGGGCACGACATAACCGGATCCCGTAAAAGCATAAGTTGTCACGATATTGAGCACGCTTGCCGGCAGCTTCTGGGCAATCCAATACTTCCCAAATGTCAGCGTACAATTAGCCGTTCCTTTCAATACAATATCAATCACCGTCGAGAAAGCATTTGCAGAAAGTCGCTCTGTAGGCGATATAAAATTGCCGGCAGCATTATTGACTAGTACATCGACCTGTCCAAACTTCGAGACACCCCGCTCTAATAACTGTTCGACCTGGCTGACCTCACGGATATCACAAGCTACCGCCAACACTTGGTTGCCCGTTTTATTTTCTATTTCACGCGCAGTTTCTTCCAATACATCTATCTTCCGGCTAGCTATCACTAAATTAGCTCCTAATTCCGAAAAATAGCTTGACATAGCTTTACCCAGTCCAGTTCCTCCTCCGGTCACCACTATAGTCTTCCCCCGTAGGGCTCCGTCTTTTAATGCTCCTTTTATCATGATACCTGTTATTTTTCAGTTCAATAGCTCCGTTTATTTTTTCTGTGTCAGATTATCAATAATTGTTTTCAGTATCCCTCTTGTACTTGGCTTCCACCATTGTTCCAATACCTGCTCTATCGCAGCCTCTTGCCCTTGCTCCATTGCACGAATGAGCTCTCCCCTTAGGTTCAGCTTCGTTCTCCTCCAGGCATTTTTTTCAAACTGCATCACCGACTTCAATCGTCTTATTGCCGCTGTCTGCACACGGTCAAACGGAACGACCTCATCGACCAAGCCCACCTGACACGCCTCTTCTGGTTTGAATAAACGTCCTTCCAACAAGCTTCGATAAGCGGCACCCCGCCCTATCCAAAAACTATAAAGTGTAAATATAGCTTCAGGAACAACTATACCAACAGGGACCTCATTTAACCCCAAAATATAATCCCCCTCTGCCATCACCCTATAATCACAGCACAAGGCCATCACACATCCTCCCGCCGGACTATGCCCTGTGATGGCTGCTACCGAAGGCTTTTCAAAAGCAACGAATACCTTAAGAAGGTCCATAAATCTCGTCCAAAACGCCCGCATCTGTATTTCATCATATTCAAACAATGTAATCAGATCTAACCCCGAAGAAAAGAAACCTTCCTTGCCGGACAATACGAGGCCCTCAATCGACGGATCTACTTCCGCCTCATCCAACGTCTGAATCAGTTCCTCTACCACCTTTATATCCATTGCATTGGACCGCCCCCGATCCAACAAAACATGTAGAATATGATCTTCCTTCTTTGTGCGTATATAATCCATAATTACTCGTTTAAATGATATTACAAGATAAGAAAATATTCTAGGCTTATGGAATATTTCAACCAACCTCATCATATAAATAGAGACAAACTTTTTATTTCACTTCTAAAACCTATCTAGACATGGCAGAATTAAACACAAAAACAGCGATTGATTCTAAGAGAAAAATTCGTGCCCGAAAACAGACTCTTGGCGTAGATTTGACAGCAATGGTGGACTTAGCTTTTTTACTCATCACTTTCTTTATGCTGACCACCTCATTGAACAAACCTCATCAAGTCGACATCGCCATGCCTGATCAAACACAGGGCAACAAAACAGAAATGGATGAAAATCGCATAGTATCTCTACTTATCGGAGAAGGAAGCGTATTTTGGTATCATGGCGACTTCCAACATCCTCTTATTGCCCCTAAGAACATAGACCTAAACACGAGCGAACTACGTCAGACCCTATTAGAGATGAAGGACCAAGTATCTACTCTCACCAAAGGAAAGGATATGATTGTGCTTATCAAACCCAGCACCCACGCACGTACTGCCGACCTTATCCAAACTCTTGACGAAATGAAGATAACAGCTATCCAGCGCTATATGATAAGTAGGATTTCCCCACTGGAGGAGCAACTTTTAGGTGTTACAACCCCATAAACATTTTTCCAATCGCCAAAGCTTGAATCTTGGCGATTGGAATAGAAAAAGCTAGTGTACGTCAAGCTCCACAAGCTTTCGTAATATCCTTCCCGACAAATCCAATCCTTCTATAATCATCACGTACCGCCCTTTACCATCCGCTGTAAAAAAATCAAACGATGCTTTTCCACTTTTGTCAGCTACGATATTCGGCTCCCAATGTATAGTTGTCCGTAAATCTCTATTCAATTTATCCCCGCCCTCGACATCATATGCTGGTTTATAAAATTCCCGATTGACATGAAGCCCTTGTGGCTGCACCGTCATAATTCCCTTAGGAACATAACTTCGCATTGCCGACAGCCCTGTTTTCGAAGTAATAATCAACAATCCGTTGCCCCCATTCGCACCATATATGGAGGTATAGTTCGCATTCCTAAGAACCTCAATACTCTCTATATCACTCACATTAATCATAGGCAGCTGATCTCCCTCCAAATACATTCCGTCCAAAACAATTTGCATAGGTACATTCCCCCTAGTATTATAAGGAACCCCTCCAACAAAAGTGACCCCCATCAATCGCCCGGCCAAACACATATCCAATGTAGGACAGGTAGAAAGTTCCTCACTCGTCAGCACCTGATCTGCATTTCCTGCACCGTTTAGATTACTTGAGTTTTCTGCCACTTTCTTTTTCGTACTTGCTCTTACAACCACCTCTTCTATAGCAATCGATTTTTCCATTAGCCCCTTTCTTTCCAGCTCTGCAAAAAACTGCTTCGACTGATTAATCTGATCGATATATGTTGCGTTGACGTCCGTCATCTCATCCCCTCTATTTTTATTATCCCCAACCGAGGGCTTCTCCTCCTTGTCTATAAGGATATCTATATTGTTTTTCCCTTTGTTGGCATCCCTCGCCGAAATCAGAAACTTGACACTATCTGGAAACAAAAGGTTATCAAACTCGAAATAGCCTTCTTCATTAGAAGTCGTATCAACAAAATCCATATAATTCTTGGTCGAAATGAGTTGTACTTTCGCTCCAACCTCAGGTTTTGTCCGACCTAATTTTTTCGTATACCCACTTATTTTCAAGGCTTTTTCCACATCATACTTTGGCTTAGCACCTTTTCCCAATTCTGTCCAATTGATATTCCTCCACCCCTGCGTCAACATTAGAAGGTCTAGATCACGAGCCTTAACACCTCCAGGCTCAAAATAATAACCAGGATTTTCGATATATCCGTTGAGATCAGAGCTCAACAACAGTGTAGACATAATGTTCGGAGCTAGCAAAATACTATCTTTAACTTTAGACAGGTCAATAACAGATGCTGAAAAAGCACCAAACCGAATCGAATCAGACTCATCTCCGACACGCACATCCACCTTTACACGCTCACGTGCAGCAAAATGCGCCTTATTCAAACGTACATCAACAGGCAATACACTGATTGGATTGTAATTAAAAAAAGGACGTTCCACAATAGGCTGAAAACCTTCGTCCAAAAGACTTATTGTAAGCACTCCAGTAGGCATCATCTTCTTATCCACAGAAAAAACAAGCTCATCTTTATTCACCTTCTGTTTTGACACAAAAATAACCTCACTCAAATGATGCAACACAAAGTATACTTCTTTTTGATTCACCAAATCATTAGAAACGTTGAGCTGGGCAAAGACTTTACTCCCGTTCTGATTATTTACAGTAATTGCATATCCTGAGGTATAAACCTCAGGCATAGCCACATCTACGACAGAACCGTCTTCAAACTCAGCACGAGCCACAATAGGAGTATTAGGCTGAACAAAAATATATCCAGCCCCCATCCCCAAGCTGTTTGTCTCCACCACTCCGGCTGTATCCCTACCTACTGTAAAGATGACTTTGGCTTTGATTCCCATTCCCTTGGGCGTTATCGCCTTTACAGCGATATTATTTATTTTATCCCCCAATAGCTTACCTCCTTCAGGGAGCAACTGCACGCTGTTTGCTAGATCTGGCGGCACCATCCGCAGAAGCTTGTTTACAGGTAGCTTTTCTAAGTTATCAAAGCGCAACTTAAGTTGTGCCTCTCCATATTTTTTAGAAAGAGAAACCAACAGATTCCCTTCTTCGTCGGTATTCCCTCGTTTTCGCTCCACAGTCTCTCCTCCCGATAATATCTCATACCTCACCTGTTTTTTCGCCAGCGGGAGTCCCGACAAACTCTTTAATTGGACCGTATAGATATTATCCTTACCCTCTGTACGCACAGAGGTCTTTGTCATCACATTATCCGTACGCCCATTAGAAATCTGTATCGTGCGGTCATAAAAATACTTCTCATCAGCATTTCGCATCCAATTGGTATACGCTCTCAGTCGGTAAGAACCTTCTGTTATGGTGTCCTGGAGTTTAAAATCTCCCATTCCCAATCCCATCACCAAAGGAATGGTCATCGAACTAACCGTTTTTTTTGCGCCATCAATCAATTCGACATAAGCAATTCCACTATGATTTGAGAATAAGTTCTGCAATCCGATAGTCGTATACGCTTTAAACCAAATTGTTTCCCCTGCGGTATAGGCATATTTGTCCAAATGCAGATAAAGCTTTTCCTGAGGATTTCTGTCTCGATAGGCCTCCATATTATCCAAAACCTTTTGGATATCTTGAGAATAGACACTATTGCTTAGTAACAGCACAAAAAAAACAAGAAGGAATCTCATATTCGTTTCTATTGATTTATAAAATGTTAAGGAAAGATAACAAAAATTAAAGCATATTTCTCTAAGTTTGTGACATGAATATCTTAATCGTTGGATCAGGCGGACGCGAATCTGCCTTTGCTTATAAAATTGCACAAAGCCCTAAACTTACCAATCTTTACATTGCCCCAGGCAATGCAGGAACAGAACAATATGGCCAAAACGTAGACCTCAAGGTAACAGACTTTGAAGGGATAGCGGCTTTTGCCTTAGCAAACGCCATTAGCCTTATTCTCGTGGGTCCAGAAGAGCCTTTGGTCAAAGGAATCCACGATTTCTTTCTAGAAAGAGACGATTTAAAACATATAGCGGTTGTTGGACCACAAAAACTAGGTGCTCAACTTGAAGGCTCAAAAGACTTTTCAAAAGAGTTTATGTTTCGGCACCAAATCCCCACAGCGGCCTATAAATCCTTCGAGTTATCTAACCTTGAAGAAGGTTTAGCGTATCTCGAAACACAGAAACTACCTATAGTACTTAAAGCGGATGGTCTAGCTGCGGGCAAAGGTGTTTTGATCTGCGAGACATTGGAAGATGCCAAAACCGAACTTACGGCCATGCTTGCGGAAGCTAAATTTGGGCAAGCAAGCTCCGTAGTAGTTATCGAAGAATTCTTGAAAGGCATTGAGCTTTCCGTTTTTGTTTTGACAGATGGCGACTCTTATAAGGTTTTACCATCAGCCAAAGATTACAAACGAATCGGTGAAGGTGATACCGGCCTAAATACTGGCGGCATGGGATCTATATCCCCTGTTCCTTTTGCGGATGAGACCTTTTTAAACAAAGTAGAGGAACGCATCATCAAGCCGACTGTTGATGGTCTGAAAAAAGACAACATCCCTTACAAAGGTTTCATTTTTATTGGCCTTATGAACGTAGATGGCGAACCTTATGTCATCGAATACAATGTCCGTATGGGTGACCCTGAGACCGAATCCGTACTTCCACGTATCGAATCCGACCTCGTCGACCTACTGGAAGGTGTGGCACAAGGCAACCTTTCTACCCGCTCTTATACATTAAGTCCAAAGACCGCGGTAACGGTCATGTTAGTTTCTGGAGGTTACCCAGGCGACTATGAAAACGGAAAAGTAATCAGCAACATCGAAAATGTAAAAGAGTCGATTGTGTTTCATGCAGGCACGAAGCTGGTAAATGGAGATGTTGTAACCGCAGGAGGCCGCGTCATCGCAGTCACCACACTTCAAGATGACCTATTTTCAGCCCTGCAGCAAGCAACAGCAGATGCTGGACGTATCTTTTTTCAAGGTAAATACTTCCGCACTGACATTGGATTTGACTTGATTTAAAAAATAATATTTTAGCTTTCAGCACATTAAGACGTTTGAGTAAAAATTATTTTGGATAATAGATAAAAGCGTCTATATTTGCATCACCAAAGCAAAAGGGCCCGTTCGTCTAGGGGTTAGGACGCCAGATTTTCATTCTGGAAACAGGGGTTCGATTCCCCTACGGGCTACGAAAAGCGACTTCACAAGAAGTCGCTTTTTTTATACACAAAACTTTTCACTTCCTTATATTTTCACTGAATCATGTTGGTCTACCGTCATGGTTTTTGCATGTCTTTTCCCGTCAAAATTGAGACACTTTAAGCCTAGGCTTAAAGAAGGACCATAAACTTTCCCCTCAGAAAGAAACAGATAATGATAAAGCATAGCGAAATCTAAAGCCCCCCCCGACTTAAGCGTATTCGCTAAGAAATATTTTTAATAAATTTCGTGTTATCTTACATTTTCATACATTTGCAGTCGTCAGATGATATGATGAAAATGATTATACAAAAAAAATCACTAGCCCAAGAAGTTGCAGACACGCTGCAGCACAGTATCGAGCGTGGTGTTTTTGCGATTAATGAAAAGCTTCCTACTGAACCGGAATTAATGCAAAAATTCGGAGTAGGCCGCTCTACAATACGAGAAGCAATCAAGTATTTATCTCAACTAGGTTTCGTTAATGTACAACAAGGGGTTGGCACCTTTATTATCAGTCACAGCAGCAACAGTGTTCTAGACGAAAAAATTGAACGTGCAGATTTCGCCGATATCTTTGAGGTAAGGCAACTCTTAGAATTAAAAATTGTTGAAAAAGCGGCATCCAATAGGACAACGACTCACCTCAAGAAGATGAAGAAGAAATTGGCCGAACGGAAGCAATATGGCGAAAGCGGTGATATGTTACGCTGTATCACTGCCGACATAGACTTTCATATCTTGGTTGCAGAAAGCTGCGGCAATGCCATTCTTTATCAACTTTACAAAACCATGTCTGCACACGTAAGTAAGTTTTTTTCAACCCTCTATAAAGACACGAGTACCTTTACCGAATCACAAGACATTCACGAAAATCTATTACAGGCCATCAGTGATAAAAACGCAGAAAAAGCGTCAAAGATTGCGGCTAAAATAATTGGAAGAATTTAATTTTTTTAAACCAAATCATCAGATGACCTGATGTTTGTTAACACATATTTATGTCCACTATATCAGCAAACAGAACAGTATATCCTATACTCTTCGCCATTAGCTTTTCGCATCTACTCAACGACTTGATGCAATCTGTTGTCCCATCTGTATATCCTTTACTGAAAGAGAATTACGGACTGACCTTCACACAGATTGGAATCATAACGCTCATCTTTCAACTGACAGCCTCCGTGCTTCAGCCTTTTGTAGGATCTTATACAGACAAGAATCCCAACCCTAGATCTTTGGCCATCGGCATGCTTTTTTCGCTCTCTGGATTACTATGCCTCGCTTTTGCATCCAATTTCTATCTTATTTTAACATCAGTCAGTCTCTTGGGGATAGGCTCCTCCGTCTTCCACCCCGAAGCATCCCGTGTTGCGCACTTGGCTTCTGGTGGCCGTAAAGGACTCGCACAATCCATCTTTCAGGTGGGAGGCAATGCGGGTAGTGCCATCGGCCCCCTATTAGCCGCACTGATTGTAATTCCAATGGGTCAAAACTATATCGGCTGGTTCGGAACGCTAGCTGTAGTAGGAGCTTTTATTCTGACGATAGTAGGCAATTGGTACCAACAAAATATGATTGCCAAGACCACAGCAGCAGGAAGTGCAATCAACACGCCACAGCATACACTTCCAAAACGTACAGTAACCATCTCTATTATCATCCTTTTAGTGCTCATCTTCTCCAAATATTTCTATATGGCGTCGATGACAAGTTATTTTACGTTCTTCCTGATTGAAAAATTTGGCGTGACAGTACAACAGTCTCAGATTTACCTTTTTGTTTTCTTAGCATCCGTTGCTGCAGGTACCATATTGGGCGGTCCTTTGGGCGACAGGTATGGGCGTAAACTCATTATCTGGATTTCTATACTAGGAGCTGCACCATTTACACTCTTATTACCACATGTAGGATTGACCGCAACGGTTATCTTAGCAGGTATAATCGGCTTGATTATTTCGTCGGCCTTCTCCGCCATTCTTGTTTACGCGACAGACCTTATCCCTGGCAAAGTCGGCATGATTGCTGGACTTTTCTTCGGGTTTGCTTTTGGCATGGGGGGGATTGCCTCAGCTGTATTAGGTTGGCTCGCTGATCGCACGAGTATTGAATACATATTCTCTATCTGTGCGTTTTTACCACTGATCGGTATCGTAACCGGATTTCTACCCAATATCAAACGAAAAGTATAAACAAAAATGGCTGTGAAATGTATTGTTTCACAGCCATTTTTGCTTTTATATCTTAACCCTATCCAACCTTTGGTACGGCACGCTCTCCTCTAGCCATCTTAGATAAGATCAATACACTCGCCAAAGCATACACGAACAATAGACCCAAGCTCAGATTTCCGACAGCCCATTCGGATGGCAGCAGCTGATTCAAAACTGTCATAAAAGCCAGACCTATTCCGCCTCCTAAGAAATAACTCGTACTCGTCAAGCTTGATATTACGCCGTAATTCGTGGCTTCAACATCACGGATACTCAATACCGCCATACTGGTAAAACAGAAGGTAATCCCTACACCTGAAATACAGGCAACACCCACCAATACCAATGGTAATGGATGTCCTAAATGAATCGCAGTCCACAGTACCACTGCTCCTAACAGCAGAAACGACCAGCCAAACACGCCCATCTGTGCAGATTGTAGACGCTTAGAAACCATCGGTAAGGCAAACTTTGCAATCAACGCAGAAAGTATACTGAAAGGAACCAACAAAAGACCAGCAGCAGCAGCAGTGTGTCCCATATCGCTCTGTAGCATCAACGAAATCAAAAACAGAAAACCAATGAAAAAGGCTCCTTGTATAAAAAAGATACCATTGGATACCAATACCGATGGCTGATCAAATAAACTAAGTTTAATCAATGGTTCATCCACCGTCTTCAATCTATAAATAACAGTGCCCAAAAGTAGCACACCTATTAGTATAGAACTGATAATCATGACCGGAGCACTACTTACACTAGGTAGCTCATGCGTACCATAGGTAAAACACAAAAGACCTAATACCAAGAGAATAGCCGAAGCCATATCCACACGTTGAGCTTCTTTCCTCGGTTCATCTTTCGGGAAATAAATGTAAGCCAGAACCAGCGTCACGGCTAGAATAGGCACATTGATCAAAAACACCCAATGCCAGCTAAGGTAAGTGCTTAATAATCCACCGATCGACAGCCCACTTCCAGAGCCGATCGCTGCAAAAGAGCTAAAAATACCAATAGCACGGTTACGCTCTTGCGTCTCCGTAAATGTATTATTGATAATAGAAGAAGATGCGGGCATAATAAAAGCGGCCCCTAACCCCTGTAGCGCCCTAAATATCGCTAGGGACTCAAAAGAGGTCGACAATCCAGCCCCAAGTGAGGTCAACATAAATACCACACCACCAGCGAGAAATACTTTCTTGCGCCCTCTTTGGTCCGACATCCGCCCACCAATGATCAGAAATCCTCCAAACAATAGGACATACAAGGTCTGTAACCACTGCGCCTGTTCGACGCCTATATGAAATTGCTCCTGTATAGAGGGAATGGTAAGATTAATGATGGCAATATCCAATGCCTCGACAAAAGTTGCAACTGAGGCTAATACTAAAATCAGATTTTTGCGTACCTGCATATTAAAAATTTTCGCCAAAGGTACCCTTTATCACCCAAATGAAAGACATCTCCTCAAAATTTACAGAAAATTAGAGGCCACTTTTTATCTCTTTTCTATTTTTCCCTGTAATACGCTTCAAAAAAATCTTTTACCTGTAATGGCGTTCTTCCCAGAATATCCTTCAATGCCTCACCTGTTCTATTAAACTCTCCGGCTTTGATGCTATTCAGCACACCTGCAAAAAGATCAACCACTACAGGCGGCAGGCCGGCCTGAGATAGCGCATTGCGATACGCTTCCTCGGTTGCCTCGACATAAGTGACATCCAACTGAAGCACACCTTCCAATTGCCTGGCGATTTCAGGAAATCCTAAACTATTTACATTGACCAAATCCACCACCTCATTATCAAAATCGGCACTCAATAAGACCTTAGCAGCTGCCTCAGCAAGATCTCCTCTAGAGGTAAAAGCTACAGGAGTAACTCCTGCTGCTGCAAAAAGCGTCTTGCTGTCCCTGATAGCTGGACCGATAATATCCGCTAACAAGTCCATATAAATACCATTTCGCAAAATAGTATATTTCAATCCACTCGCCTCCAACAAGTCTTCCGTGAGCTTATATACAGGCATCAACCCGTTAGGGGAATCGGCCGCTGTAGATTGATATTGAAAGCTGGTAAATACCACATGCTTCACTTTTGCCTCTTTGGCTGCTGCAATCACATTACGATGATGTGTCTCTCTATTCATCAAATCATTAGAGGAGATAAAAAGCAGCTTATCAACACCTTTAAAAGCCTCAACCAAGGAGGAATAATTGTCATAATCCCCTATTTTAACGGATACACCCCGTTCGGCTAGCATTTTTACTTTATCTGCACTACGGCTCAATACACTTAATTGACTTGACTCTTCATGCTGTAAGAAAGCGTTGGCAGCCAAACCACCCAAATGTCCTGTTACTCCTGTTATTAAATACATATTCTTAAATTTTTAAACTTTTATACTTACTTTTGGTAAGTCAAAGATAAAAAGTAAGCTATAGTAAGACAAGAACTTAACACTTTGTAATAGACTTACCTCCATGTTAGTCTTACTGATTATCAACACAATAATTTTTTAAAACATGAGCGATTTTTCCAATATAGAGGCTTGTCCCGTACGCAACGTGCTGGATCGCCTATCCGATAAATGGACCATGTTGGTCATTCTGGTTCTTGGAGAAAGCAAGGAAATGCGGTTTAACGAAATACATAAACGTATTGGTGACATCTCTGAAAAGATGTTGACCGTATCGCTCCGCAAACTGGAAGCAGATGGTTTGATTTCGCGAGAAGTCTATCCCGTCATTCCGCCCAAGGTCGAATACAAACTGACAGCATTAGGACAGGAGCTGCTGCCACTGATCGATACGATCACCCAATGGGCAGACCGTCATATGCAGCAGATCTTACATAACAGACAACAATACAACGCCTAAAACTATGGCACAGAAAACAAATGCGGTGCGGCTATTGGATACCGCTAAAATAAACTACACGCTGCGGGAATACGAAGTGGATGAAGAAGATGTCAGCGCCGAACATGTAGCCCATTCTATCGGAATAGATCCAGACCTCCTCTACAAAACTCTAGTGCTCAAAGGGACAAAAGACCCTTATCTCGTGGCGATAGTTCCTGGTAGCTGTCACTTGGACTTCAAGAAGCTGGCAAAGGCATCGGGGAATAAAAACTGTGAAATGCTACCGATGAAGGATTTGTTACAGGTTACGGGGTATATCCGTGGAGGATGCTCTCCTATAGGTATGAAGAAAGAGTTTCCGACCTTCATTGAAGAAGCTGCCCAACTCGAAGAAGCAATATCAGTCAGTGCTGGTAAACGTGGACTACAGGTCATCCTACAGCCCACAGATCTCGCTTCTATGACGAACGCTACCTTTGTAGACCTGATTGGGTAGACACTTCCTTACTTAAAATTAAATACTGCGCGCAGAATAGCCATCCGTCCACGCAACTCATAGCTATTCTGCGTCTATTTCTTTCTAGACAGCCTTTTCGCCCCTCTTTTACCCCTTATGCTTTCAACAGACGCTTCATAAAACTTATTTCCAATCTTATTGTTTTAGTATAAAAATAACGTTTCATAAAATTAGGTCTACGAATTGTAAACCTTTTTACTTTTTTAAACTGTTCCTTTTATTTTTGTCTGAAATCAAATAACAACATGGCATCACTAAAACAATCCATTCTAGTATTAGCTATCCTTATTGGAACAGCAACTATTTCTTTAGCAAAAGCTAAAATTCCTGTGGGAGAAAGAGAAGTGCTAAACAAAGTCCACGACTTACCTGATACTGATGAGTTCAAACTAGACAACGGCAATTATCTCGACCTAGCAACACTACACACGGAGTTTAATATTGCTTATCTGCTTCCTTTGTATATTACTCAAGGTCCTAAACTAGTTGGCTATGATGAAACCACAAAAGAATATTATGATATCCCCGCCAAAGAGTTGGAGTCTATATTATCCGAGCAGAAATTAAAAGTGAGCAATCTCAATAAACTACCTTTTTATACCCAATATGGCGGGAAATTAGTGGGACTAATTTTAATTGCTTTTATCATATGGGGATTTATGCCATCTAAAAAAAAGAAAGTAGAACCTACAAACATATAACCTTTTAAAAACTAAATAAGTATCATGAGTATTCAAGTCATATTAATCATTGCCGCGTTTGTCCTTGTATATGGAGGAATTATGTATTTCACCTATGCTAAGAAGAAAAAACTAAAAGAGGCATTACAGAACACAGACTTTAAAGCCGAACTACAAAAAGCCACAACTTACCGAGACAACTTCCTCGGTGACGAGTACAGTTACCTTCAGAAGCAAATGGGCAATCTTCCTATTGATGCATTCAATTTTGCCAACCTAGATTATAGCAATAAATCTGCTATAAAAGATGGTCTAAAAGACTCGCTACGAAGCGCAGCAACCTTAGGTACCGTAAGGTATCAAACTGTCCAGACTCCCAAGTATTTACTTCTAAGCGGTGATGATCTTCATCTTTTGGATACAGACACAGAAGGAGATATCAGCAACCACTTCGTATTTGACAAGGAGAGACTCGCACAGGCAACGTTAGAAGAAATACCTCAAAAGGGGACAATGCAAGCGTTCGCAAAACAAAAAGGCGATAATGTAAAAGCTTATAGAATATCATTACCCACTGATGGTAGTCCTATTGAACTCGTGCTATTCTCTGCCCTAGTATTCACTTATGCAACCACGACGGCTAGCATGTTTTCAATGAATACCCAGAAGCTGATACAGGAGAATGCCATTGCCAATGACTTCCTACTAAAGCTTGGTGAAAAATATCCAAACCTGAAAGTTCAAGTTCCTTTTCTAGCATAGAAGAAAAACCTGTATGAATAGTAAAAAATCCATTTTTGTACTTATTGGTCTGATAGCCGTTGCTGCTGTAGGTATTGCCATTTGGGCCAACAGTGTACTCAACGGCATAGAAGAAGATAAAGAACAGACATTAAACTTGTCTAAACGTATTTTAGGATACTTTCCGGATCACCTATCCATATACAAATATCCTGTAGAGCCCGCAAAACCTACCTGGCAAAAGGATTATCTTGTTATTGAAAATGGCGGTCATGATGAACTGGGAATAACTTATAAAGCGAAGTGGAACCAAAAGCTAGGTACTGCCGCCAACTATCCAGGAGAAGATGTCAAAGGACTGGTCGTCATTGCTCAAGATATGTTAGAGCGTGGTGAGTACATCAGCAAACTCGGCCAAAAAGATAAAGCTTATCAGCGGAATTATATCATCAGCTACTTTGATATGGGCAACAAGGTTGTAATAGCACGGGATACACTATATGGTGAAGAACCGCCTAGCAATAAACGATCTACCGGATCCGTTGCTGGCGAATTCCCAACCGACCAAGCGGTAGTTGACGCCATATCCAATCGTTTACAATAAATAAACTACATACTCTTTTGTTCATCCCGTTGGTTAAAACCCAGCGGGATTTTTTTGACTCGAACAATACATTGTTTCTGTAGACAAAAATCTACTTTTGCTTTACTTATTTTTACCTACATTTAACATTAAAATATTTCATCAAACGAAATGTTTTAATACCAACATATTCTTAAATAACAGGTATAAATTTTTAAAGTCATGACAAAAAAACTATTCGCCGAATTTTTCGGCACATTTTGGTTAGTCTTCGGTGGCTGTGGCAGCGCTGTCTTTGCAGCAGGCGTTCCCGACATAGGAATTGGCTTACTGGGCGTTTCCTTAGCCTTTGGTCTCACCGTCCTCACGATGGCTTATGCTGTAGGTCATATCTCAGGAGGTCACTTTAATCCCGCTGTCTCCGTAGGTTTGCTTATCGGGGGGCGTTTTTCAGCAAAAGATCTAGCACCGTACATTATCTCCCAACTATTAGGTGCTATCGCTGCTGCAGGTTGTCTTTACACCATACTCAACGGCTCGGGGGCTTTTTCTACCGAGGGTCCTGGAGCATTCGCAACCAATTTCTATGAAATGCCTGGCTATCACGAGCGCAGCTATAGTGTCGGAGCTGCATTTCTTGCCGAATTTCTACTCACAACCTTCTTTTTAATCATTATTCTAGGTGCGACTGACAAATGGGCTAATGGTAAATTTGCAGGCCTTAGCATAGGCCTTGCTTTAACACTCATTCACCTAATCTCTATACCAATAACGAACACCTCGGTCAATCCTGCCCGTAGCACATCACAGGCTCTATTTGTCGGAGGAGCTGCATTATCGCAATTATGGCTATTTTGGCTTGCACCGATATTAGGCGCTATTGCGGGAGGAACTATATACCGCTATCTTCTTAAAAAAGAAGACATCCCCACTGGGTAGGCAGAACCACCTTTATAAAAAATAGCCACAACAGACAACCCGTTGTGGCTATTCATACGCTGACTTTATGACACCCTACTTCAAGAAGTCCTTATCCTTATAAGCTGGATTAGGATAAGTGTAGAACCCAGCACCTGTAGACACGCCCAGCTTATTCTTATCAATAAACTGTTCTTTAAGGTATTCTACGGTCTTAACTTTCAATGGATCGCCCGTGGCATCAGCTGCCATCTTATTGATATTGTAAGCTGTCGTAATACCGACGATGTCTAATATTGCAAAAGGTCCAATAGGAGCTCCTGTAGCTACCATCCAAGTTTTATCGATTGTTTCAGCATCGGACACCCCACTCACCAACAGGTTCGTAGCTGCTGTCAGCAGAGGTACCAACAACGAATTGACGATATAACCTGGCTGCTCTTTATAGAGCGGCAGCGCCACCATACCTATCGTCTTAGCAAAAGACACTATAGTATCAAAAACCTGTTTGTCCGTCCCAGGATGCCCCATGACCTCAGCCGTATTATGCTTCCAGATTTCGTTGGCAAAGTGAAGCGCAAGGAACTTAGCAGGACGTCCCGTCTCATCCGCAAACTGGCTTGGCAATAATGTCGACGAGTTGGTCACGAAGATTGTTTTTTCGGGGGCCACTTTCGCAAGCTTATGGTAAAAATCGATCTTTATCTGGGGGCTTTCCGGCACCGCCTCAATCATCAGATCAGCATCCTTAGTTGCTATAGCCAAATCAGCGCTATAAGCTAATCTAGCCTTCGCCTCATCCAATTGGCTTTGTGAAGCATTCAAATCACGCTTAAATGCTTCTGCTAGAATATCGAACTTGGCTTTTGCATTGGCCAGCACCTCATCATTAATGTCATAAACCGTCACATTATACCCGTGAAAAGCTGTTTGAAAGGCGATCTGGTATCCCAGCACTCCGCTACCGGCTACTGTTACATTTTTTATATCCATAGTTTATCTGTTTTTATTTTTTTGAACTATCCAAGATTAACCCCGAATAGTCTTAAGCCAATCCTTAAACTTACTAAGATTTTCGCCAATAAAAGACTCCTGTTCTTGTTCGTCTTTCTCTTCCCATGGCAATATATGGTCAAAGTAGGTACCTTTCAATATCCTACGCAACAACCCTTCACCCATAAAAGGCTTGTCATCATTCAGCGTTTTTGCAGCTTTCAGTAAATGACGGATATCATACTGTAGCGGGCTTACATCGGGCACTTGCTTGTTCAGATTCAACAATTCGTAAACAGCTACACGCGCTGTACGCACCGAACTCTCCATGGTAAAAACCACATCATTGTTCGTTTCGACAAACTGTCCTACGAGCCCTAGGTTCTTACATCCTTCTGGAACTATAGCTGGTCTATCTCCTTTGGCCCTAGGCATAAACATAGATGTAATATAAGGCATAAATGCAGTACGTACGATGGTATTCTCGACCACGTTGTCGAGCTGATCGATAATACCTAAGTGATGACAAAGCTCAGCCAAGATCTCATTACCGGTACATTCAGGCATGGTCTTCTTGACATAGTCTCCTTTTTTGTCCATAAAGAGTGCGTAGACCCAAAGCACAAGCACATCATCTGGTTGCTCTGGAAAATGAGGCTGCCTATTACAAGTAAAACTCATCAACCAATTGGAATCGGTTATCGTAATGATTCCCCCCGTTACCGTCTTTCCGGAATAAGGGTCATTAACAGCGTATTCTCTCAGCTTATCAATCAAGGCAGATGGCTTACAGGTAAGTGTAGCAGACTCCCATGCGGATTTTTCGATATCTCCACAGAATTTCTCTGGATTTCCAAACAAAGAGGATTTCGCAGCTAAATTCTTCCATATTTTCCATCCTGCACTTTGTCCGCTTGTTGAATTATCAATCCCAACAATAGGTGCGGTAGTATTCGTTCCATAAGCCGTATCTTCAGTCATAGCCCCCGTCGTCACAATTACATAATCCTCCTCACGGACGGGTATAATTACTTCCTTGCCATCTTGCTCGGTAATAATTCCTTTTACCGTTTTACCACTGGTATCGATACGGAGATCCAGGTCTTTGACCAAGGTATTAAATTGTATTCCTACCCCTTTCTCTCTCAAAAAACGACCCAAAGGTGTTACAAATGTATCGTACTGGTTGTATTTAGGGAACACTAAGGCTGACAAATCATTCAAACCATCGATAGCATGCAAGAAACGATGCATATACAATTTGAACTCCAATAAACTATGCCAGTTTTCAAAAGCAAACATAGTGCGCCAGAACGTCCAAAAATTGCTCGACAAGAAGGACTCTCCAAAAAATTGCTCGATACTGATATCATCAAGATCCTCTTTTCTTTTCAACAGAAGCTTGATCAGTGTCAACTGATCTTTCTTATTAAGGCCGAATTTGCTAAAATCCTTAATCTTTCCTTTATTGTGAATCAACCTTGCTTTGGAAAAGTTTGAATCGTTGTCGTTAATGAGACGATATTCATCCAATACACTATATGGCGCTGGCATCTCCAAAGCAGGAATATCCTGAAACATGTCCCATAGATTTTCATAGGTCATATCCATCTCTCGTCCTCCCCTGATGATGTAGCCATCTTTTGCATTACCTGCACCGTCCAACGAGCCACCTTCCACGGCCAACTGCTCTAAGAAAATGATGTTTTTTGCTGGGATATGCCCATCCCTGATGAAATAGTAAGCTGCAGACATTCCCGCAATACCACTACCGACGATGTATACCTTACTGTCCTGGTAAGACTTGGTGGGGATACCTTTATTTCGTTGGTAGTTTCCAATCTGGTCCGAAAAAGGCATAGATTTTTCTGGCGTGTTGCGTTGTTTTTCCTGACTCGAGTCAGGTTGGTGTTGCACGTTTCCATAGCTTTGGGAAGCCTGCAATACTTTGTCAAATTTTGAAGTGATTGTTTTCATAGATCCTTATCATTTTAACGTTAGGTAAAATTACAGCATTCTAATCACCACTTGCTATCCCCAAATTCGCCAATACTATCCTCAATTTCAGACCTTACATCTCTTGGCTTTTCCTATACTCAGATGGTGATATATTAATATATTTCTTAAAGAACCTTCCGAAAGCAGATACCGAATTAAAGCCTATGGTATAAGCGATATCCGACACACTTTTTTCCGGATTACCCAATAGAGCAAGAGCTTCTTTCAGTATATGCTCATCTATAATCTGATGAGGAGTCTTTCCCGAAGCACGCTTGACTACATGGATAAGATACTTGTTCGTCACCGACAGACGATCGGCATAGTAAGCCACCTCTCTATGTGTCGAGACCTGCTCCTGAACAAGCTTCGTAAAACGGAAAAACAAACACGCTCCCTCTTCGGGATCAACAATCAGCTCTACCCCTTCTTGATCCACTATCTCTGCTATCTCTAACAAAATATTAAAGATTATCGTACGCACAAGATCCAAGATATGTCTCCCCGCACGGTTACTGACCTCTTCTAGATATTCCATCAAACTAAATAGCCGCTTGGCCTCTAGCTCATTCGAACGGAACACCCGAAAAGAGCGCCCAGCAAACAAACCCAATCGGTCTAAGAAAAATGGATTGGCTATATTCTTCAACAGGAAATTCTTATCAAAAAGAAGAAGCTTCATCCGAAGATTTTCATGGGTCTGCACAAAGCGTACCACCGTCCAAGGCGCAAGAATTAAAAACTCATTGTCGGATAGATGATATTGCAGGTTGTCAATTTCAACAGCCACTTGTCCTGTTACACAGACACATATAGCGTAATAATCTACACGAAAAGAAGATTTTGGAAATTTTGGGATTGGATTACCCGACGATATATAGAATGGACGTAGACAATCGACACCATAAAACATCAGTGTATCATGTAGTTTCTCATAGCTTTTATCCATGCAATTTCTTTAAAAGTAGTTTCAGCAACAAAGCATTCCCAACCTAACATCTCTTCTGCTGGCAAAAGGAATAAGCATCTTATCCTAAGATAACAAATATCTATTAGTTATTCTTTGACTAAAACCAACATAGATAAAACAATATTATCCTATAAGTGTTTCCTATTTATACAAAACATGGATAATTTTTGTTTTCATTTTATTCAAGTATATTTAACTATGTTTTTAAAAGAGAATATCGATTTAAGAGCCTCTTTTGTGAAACATCTACCAGTTCATTAAAGTGAACTATCTATGAAAAACATAAAGTAGCTTGGACAACAGCCCTTGTCTACTTTTAATTATATGGCCTTGTATAGCAGATTTCAGGAAAGCGAACTATATATTGGCACGCAGCAATTTTTAATTATAAGTTATAATGGAGAGAGAGTTTGAGTACATCCAATTTTTTAAATCGATGAGGTGCCCTTCTGTTATACTTAAGGTAGCCGACCATAGATTCGACATTATTGATGCAAACAGTGCCTATCTGGCTCTTTGTGCCGTAGAACTAAAAGATATCCAAGGCACAGATTTTTTTGCCCTACATCCAACAAACCCCTATATCTCTGAAGACTCCTGGCTAGATTCTTTTGAATCCGTATTAAACCAAAAGACTGAAATAAATATAGGTGTCCGAAAACTCGTATATCCACTTAATAAGGAGACTACATTTTTGGATGTTCGGTATTACGAAATTCACCACATTCCAATCCTTAACCACCAAAAAAAAGTTACATATATCGTACGCACTCTTGTCAATTTAACCCAACAAGTTATCCAAGAAGAACTTTACAACGAATCCCAAAAATCTGTTCAATATGGTAATTGGTGGATTAACAGCCAGCAGCATACGATGGAACTATCCACCGGATTTAAAGATATTTTAGAAATTTCTCACTCTTTCAAACCCACCCTCCAAACCATCAAAAAGTTTTACAGTAGTGAAGATGAAGAAAGAGGTTTTTATGACTCTGTGAATCAAGCAATAGCTCAGCAAAAGATGTTCAAAAAGCTACTTCGGATTGTTACCGCCAAAGGCAACAAGCGCTGGTTACTTTTAATTGGCCAACCAGATATCGTAGAGGACATTTGCATAGGAATACGTGGCGTAGCAAAAGATGTTTCCGAAAAGCTGGCCTACATGGATAAAATAGAAAACCAGCACAACAGCTTAAAGTATATCGCTTTCGCTCAGTCACATCTTGTACGTGCCCCCTTGGCTCGCATACTGGCATTAGTTGGACATCTTAAACAAAGGTTTAATGAAGGAAGCATAGAGCCACAGCTTTTCGACGCCCTAAGCCATTCTGCCCAGGAGCTAGACTTAGTCATTCACGAAATTATAAATAAAACTATTGGAGAAAAACGATTAATTGTTGACGATAAAGACTAAAAATTATGAAACTAAACACCGCTATTGTTGATGATGACAAGATTTTTCATTTCCTTATGGAAATCATGCTTAAAGAAGCTCGGATTTCCAACACACCGATATGCCTACAAGAGGGTCAACAATTTTTGCAATGGTGGCAGGAGCAAAAAGACTCATCTGCAGCATCACTAATATTCCTAGACCTCAATATGCCTTTAGTCAACGGTTGGCAAGTGCTCGATAATTTAAAGAATGAGAACGCTAAAAACATCCACGTCGTGATTATCACTTCTTCCATTGACCCTAAAGACAAACAAAGGGCGCTGAGTTACCCCATGGTAATCGACTTTATGGTCAAGCCGATACATCTACACGACCTGACAAACATAAAGGTATCTCATCATCTTGCACAATACTTCTAAAAGCAAAGAGGGAGAACTATCGTCTCCCTCTTTAACTTTCATATGGCTTTACGCCTTATTTTAACAGTTCTTCTAGTTTCTTGTGAAGCTCTTCACCTCTCAAATTACTCGCTACAATCTTGCCATCAGGACCTATTAGGTAATTCTGAGGAATACCACGTACCCCATACAACGTAGAGGCAGCATTCTTCCAACCTTGTAGATCACTCACGTTTGTCCATTCCAATTTATCGTCAGCGATAGCTTTCAACCAGTTTTCTTTCTTTCCAGGATTGTCTAGAGAAACACCTAATACTGTGAAGTTTTTATCTTTAAACTTGTGATATGCCTCTACCACGTTTGGATTCTCATGACGACATGGACCACACCAAGAAGCCCAAAAATCAAGCAGCACATATTTACCTCTGAAATCAGACAACTTTACCGGTTTATCATTTACGTCATTCTGCGTAAAATCTGGAGCCATTGCTCCTACAGCTGTAGCTTTTGCAGCGATAATACGTTTGTTAAAAGCCGTTCCTGCAGGAGTACTTTTCACCTCTGCGCTCAATTTATTATAGGCTGGTTCTGCAAAAGCAACATCCAGCTGCGAGCCTGAAAGATCCTGTAATGCTAACAAGGCAAAATAAGAGGTCGGATTTTTAGTTAAATAATCTTTCTGCGCACGCTCTTTCTCCTCCATCAATGGACCTGCCATACCTCTCAATTTTTCAGCCAACTTGCCGTCTTTGCGTTGCTCATCTGTAGCACCATACCACTCTTTATCCAAAGCCGCCAAACCTTGCGTAGAGCGCTCTAGAGATTTCGCATATTGAGCATATTCAACACTTAATGGTGCTCCCGAAATAACCGCATTTTTTATAGAATCTGTAGCCACTAGTTTAGCGGTTCCTTTATCAATATATAAACTATAAGAATCTACTCCCTGCGCTGCACGACGATCCAACACCCCTGTTGGCGCATAAGTAATCGTCATCTGTGTAGGTCCCTCTACTGTTCCTTCAAAAGAAAACTTACCTTTTTTCACCACTGCACTATCTTGCGACATACCATTGCCCGTGCGGTATGATAAATATGCTTTCGCATTATCAGTTGATTTCTTTACCTGAGCTTCAATTTTAAAAGCTCCTTGTTGTGCCCATACCGCTAGTGGTAATGCCAGCACCATTGTTAATACTGTTTTTTTCATTTTAAAATTTAGTAATTGATTACATAGTAATCAGGAGCTAAATTAGATATTTTCCATTCTGCCTACTACAAATACACGTATCAATTACGTTACGGCTTTTAAAATGGCCCATACAATTAATTTGTCCTTACTGGGACAAAGACAATTTTATTATACCGATCAGCTTCATAAAGAACACCTATTTGCTTCTTGCCTAGAAGAACGATGTCTGAATAAGCCGCATAAGAGCCCTTGTACCCTTTTGGAGCTTTAGCAACCACATGGTTAAAGTACCATGTTTTCCCCTTATCTCTTGAAATGCGTAGAGTCAAGTTATCCCTACTTTTCTCATCTGCGGCATTACATACAGCCAACATATATTTTTTACCCTTTCTCCAAGACAGTGTCGACCCCTGATTTACTGGGTCTAGTAGATTCTTGTCATAGTACGTCGTGTCCCAGGTTGCTCCCCCATCAGAAGAATAAGAAACAATTCTCTGTTTCACGTTCCCCTGCTGGTTTCGAGTATTCATATATAACTCCCTATCGGATATCTGTGCTGCCATTGTTTCATTTCCGCCTTCAAATGCAATTGCATTGGCAATTTTGAAGCTTTTCCCATGGTCATCCGAATAATAAGCGTGTGCAAAATAGTCCCTACCAGCAGTCTTTGGCTCTCCCACAGAATGGTTAGCAGGAATATACAGTCTTCCTTTATATCTGCCCGAATCAAACTGTATAGCATGTCCAGGTGTATTTGCATAAGCTCGCCAATCTTCTTCAAAGTTATACGACTTATTTGCCTGCGGTTGATTTGGACGGTGTACCTGTGTCGTTATATTAACCGGGTCTGACCAAGTTTTGGCACCGTCCGTCGAGGTGATATACCACGCTTCGCGTAGTCCATTTCCTTTTCTAACCTCCCCTTCATGGTTATCTCCAGTGTTATAGAAAAGAAATAGTCGTCCATTCTTGTATTTTGGATCCTGTGCATCGATTACTGGAGCCGCATTTCCCGCTTGATTACTGCCATTATCAGCGGCAATCTGTAATGGTCCCCAGGTCTTTCCCTGGTCATGACTTATTTTGTATACAATATCTACATTTCCAAAGTCTTTCGCATTATCTACTCTTCCTTCAGCAAAGGCGATTATTGTCTTATGCTTTAGTTTTAAGATTGCGGGAATACGGTAACTCGCGTATCCATCCTTTCCTGCCTCAAATACAACAGTTGGCTCTTGTCCAAAACTGTTGAAGGCAAATAACAAAACAAGAAGTATCGTCAGATTTAATTTTTGTATATACATAATGATTTAGTGTTCAGTTTTAAACTTTAACAAGATGGTCTTTTAATAATAAATAACAGTACCACTCCTGTCGTGGTAGGTGAAATGGCCCTTTAAATAGATTTCCTTTAGCCGTTTGGCTCACGGTATTGTCATAATTAAGATACCCAAACCATTCACCATGCTCCTTATCGTGAAAATTAGCATAGGCATACTCTTTCACACGGTCGTGCATCTCTAGATACTTGGCCTCTCCTGTCAATACATGAGCAAGCAAACAAGCTATAATTGTTTCATTTTGTGGCCACCAAAACTTCATATTAGCCCAATATTCCTGCACAGGATTACCATATACATCAAGGAAATACTTAATTCCTCCATGTACCGGGTCCCAACCACGTTCCCACATATAATCTAACATCTGACAACCAAGATCGATAAGTCTTTGATCATTTTTTCTATACTTTGCCTCATGGAGAATGAACCATGCACCTTCTATCGCATGTCCTGGATTTAATGTTCGCCCGTCAATAGTATCTACTATACTACCATCTGGAGCAACCTGTTCCATAACGCATTTGATATCTGGTTTTACAAAATAGGTCTCGATATTGTGAATTAAATCAAGGATATAATCATCGTATTCTGTTGTATCTAGATTTTCCCTCAGCTGTTGAGCAGTATTCAACATAATCATTTCCACACCTATTCCGCGCATTGGTCTCGTATCATAAAACTTTTTAGGCAATGATTCTTCTCCTTGAGCATACTTGCGACATTTCTCAAATAAATCCATTGCTTCACGCCGAATTTCCGAGCTCCCTGTTAGCCGCGCATAAGCGGCAAACGCAATCACAGCAAAAGTTTCGGAGAAGAAGTACCGTCTCTTTCGAATTGGATTGCCTTCCCTAGTAACATGGAAAAACATCCGACCATCGCTATCAAAGCACTTGTTCTTCAAAAATTCATACCCTAACCGGGCTCCCTCATGCCATTCTTCCCTATATTCAATAGTGTTGCACAATGTTGACAATAACCAAGTTGCCCTACCTTGAATCCATACCGCTTTATCAGTATCAATCAGACCTCCATCCTGATTTCTCATGAATAAAAAACCTCCAAACTCTTTATCAAAAGAACGAGGAAACCAAAATGGTACAGTATCATTTATAAGCTGATTCTTATAAAATGTTGCTAGTTCCTCAAGATGCACAGTAGCATTTTCATATTTTTCTACAATCATAAATCAATTTTAAATGTGGGTATTGGAATTAAATTCTCGTTATAAATATTCGCTCTAGTATAAGGCCTATAGGCATACCTCAACTGAATTGGTTCGCCTATATCTTGTGAGTAATATACCTTCAGCTTAGTTCCTTTAAATTCGACACGTTCGGCCTGTACGATATCTCCCAAAGGGCCCACCCACTCGAATCCGCTAGGTATTCCTACTGCAGTAAATTTGGTGACTCGGTCAAAAGACAGAACAACCGCTCCCTCCTCTTTAGAAAATTGCATCAGCCTTGGGGCCAACAGATGGGAAGTTTCATTATATAGCGTACTTCTTACCGCTTGGCTCAACCGAACTCCGACAGGTGCTTTATTCGTAGGGTGCACATTTGTTGAATCACCAACATCATAACTAGGTATCATATAAGCATTTTGAATACGGCTTTCCAACAATCGTTGACTATTTCTGAAACCTGGCCAGGAGGGGCGGTCTATACCCGACAACTGTACATAGTAAAAAGGCAATTCCTCGTCCTTCCATAATTTTCTCCAAGAGCCCATCATCATAGGAAACAACAAATCGTGCAGTTCTATATTATGTGCATTGCTTTCTCCTTGATACCACAATACCCCTTTAAAAACGTAGTCCTTCCACTTATGGATACCACTTTCAAAATTATAAGCAGGTTGATAAGGATGCCGTGCATTCTTCAGAGTACTATTTTTTAAATTTAATACAGCTCTCGTTCGGCAAAAATCCTGTACAAAATCTGAGGTCACCCAATTGTCTATGTACATTGCCGTAATAGCATTTTTTTCCAAAGTTTTCCTGTCGATCCACGATTCTGTATTTGATCCCCCAACAGCCATCTCAACAAGACCAATGGGCACCTCTGGATTAGCTATCGACAGGTTATTTAAAAAGGCTACACTTACTGCTGAGTATTCCGCCTGTTCGCTTGTATTCAACCCAGCCCAAGAACCTCTAAAAAACTGCAGTTTATTAACTTTCGCCAACGTAACCGAATCCCAGGACACCTTATTGGTTTGGACAATATTATGGTTCTTAAAGTAACGCACATGTGCTGGCCAAACTTTATTTGTCAACTGATTATATTGACTTGTATCCCCCCTTAATTCGAAGGCCATATTCGACTGCCCTGACGAAAAATAAACATCTCCAAAATACACAGAGTCCATCTTTACTTTTTCGTTGCCACTTTCAATCCAAAATACATAAGGGCCTCCAGCCTTTTGTTTTGGGATGGGCAACCTCCAATATCCAAGCGAATCCACCTTGGCGCTCAGACGAAGTTTATCAAACCGCAACTCTACCTCAGCAAAAGATGTTCCCCTACCAGTCAACAGCAACTCGCTATTACGCTGCAATACCATTCCCGAACCAAATATCTCATTCACCGACAGCGGGAATACTGGGCTTTGAATATGTGCAAAAACTGTCTCTGCTATAATTTGAGTTCCTTCTTCATTGGGATGGATAAAATCATCAAACAAGTCTATCCGCTGACATAGCGGTTCATTAAGATTAATTAATGGTATGTTCCTAAACTGACTGACTTTTCTGATTTCGAACTGTATCCTGTCATACCAATCTCTGGTTCCAGACAAAAATCGCTTATGCCCACTGAAAATAGGAGTATTGATACATACATAAATCTTAGTTGCCTTTCCTTTTTGAATATAACTATCGATCAAGCTGTTGTAATCAGCAAAAAAATCATCCCCAAAGTTGGGCCAGTTACGTGGGTCTGTATCATTCAACCCGAGTGATATAACAACTATATCTGGACTAAACGCGATAGATGCAGCATATTTCTCAGAGCGTATATAAGGTCGATGGCCCTTTTTTAGTAAAGTCGAACCACTAACACCGAAATTTCGAACCTCATAGTTATCACCCAACAAATTTTGTAAAACGCTTGGATAATCTTTCCCCTTGGGTACATTGAGAGCTTCAGTTACAGAGTTCCCAACACAAGCTATCTTTATTTTATCCTGTGCGTAAGTGCCAATCCCCCACAGCAGACAAAAGAAAAAAAAACTATACTTCATTCTTCTTCGGTTTAAGTGTTAATAATTGGAGAACAATAACAAAGAATACAACTACTGCCAGCCAAGCGAAATCCGCTCCTAATTCGCCTTTTTCAGCAGACGCACCCAATACATTGGTAATTAACGCTCCTGACAACACACCAACAAAATTCATCAAGCCATAGGCCGTTGCTCGATATTCCTTAGCAATAAACTGACAGAGTATAGGCATATTATTCGCATCAAACATTCCAAAACCTACCCCAAATAATAATCCAGCTCCCACAATTGCATATACATGATGTCCAAATCCAATCAATAAAATAGATGGCACAGTCAAAGCTAACCCAATGGCACTCGTATAGATGCGTCCTCTTACATTTTTCAGAATCCAACGATCAGACAAAATTCCGCCGAATATGACCCCAACGAAAGAAGACAATGCTATAGTTATGGTAGACAATGGCCCCGCAACAGACATAGGAAGCTCCAGGTTATCAGCAAACAAAGTTGGCAACCAGTTTTTTGTGGCCCATCCCGGCAAGCTAGGAATCGCAAAATAAAAAAGTATTACCCAAAAGGAAACGTTGGTGAACAGAAGAGAAAGTACACCAAATACATTCTTCTTTTCCTTTTTATCGCCTTCCTTTTCTTTCTTAAAACGCTGTGGCACTTCTTTCAAAGCAAACAATAAAACAATCGCATATATCACTCCCACAAAACCAAATACTTTAAATACGGAATGCCATGAATAACTCTCTGCAATAGTAGCCCCAAAGCCTCCTAACGCTTGCCCTATATACAGTCCTGTCATATGTATCCCCACAGCCAACGACCTCGTACTATCGCTATGATAATCGGCAATTAACGCCAAAGCAGCTGGTATATACATCGCCTCACTCACCCCCATTATACTTCTCAATACCATCAACTGAGAAAGATTATTAGCAAATCCCATGAGCAGCGTTACTAGAGACCATATAAAAAGACTCACTACAATGATGTTCTTTCGATTAAACCTGTCCGATACAATCCCAGAAATAGGGCTCATCACGGCATAAACCCATAAAAACACCGCCATCAGATTTCCAAATACCTGTGCGCTCTGCAATTCGACTATATCTATTTGCATGGTAGGACGTAAAGTCGAGAGTATCTGTCGATCCATATAATTCAGCAGGGCGACTACCCAGAGCAGGGCCACGACTATCCATGCATATCGAGAAGTATTTTGTTGTTGCTTCATATCTTTTTACCGCTGTTCTTTTATTCTACCAGTATATATTTTATTCGTGCGCACACCTGCCTTGATTTCTCCACTAGGTAGGACCACACCTTTCCCACTTAATGCTATAGCTGTAGTTGTGACTGGCATTTCAAATGGGAACTCCATGGACAGCACTTCCCACCTATCTTCTTCTATTGCGTAAACCAGCTGTTGTCTATTAAATCCAGGATGCCCTATTTGAAGTTCATTTTTCTGTTCTATTTTACGTAATCGTGCCAACGAATCTGGTTCATTCGCCGCTTCTAGGATTAGCGTTTCGACCTTATGAAATGTTTCTCCAGCATCTCCTCCTAATACCAGTAGTCGGCCTCCTTGCACAATTCCAACTGCTGCTGCCAATGCTCTAGGCATATCACTCCGTTTCTCAATCCTATTCTTCTCCGTATCGAATACATATAAGTGATTACTAAAAGGACTTACACGTCCTTCCTCCTTGCGCCTACCTCCGGCAATATAGATATGGGTATCCGAAGCGGCACACACCATATTACTTAGTGCCTCTGGCAACTGAGCTATCTCCTGCCAATTTTCATCCCTCCCAATAGCTAGCTTTAGAATACGATTCGAAGTAGACCGTTCTCCATCTCCGCCAATTAAGTACAGTATGCCTCCCACACAGGAGAGCCCGGCATTACTCACCTTAAAAGGCAGACTAGGAAGCGTATCAAGAGTTAAAGAGAGATCTGACATCAAATCAATACTATACACCTTCTGGATAAGGCCATCCTTGTCTTCACCACCAGCAAAGTATATTTTATCCTCCCAAGAGCAACTACCTGCATACCCTATCGCAAATGGTAATTCATCACTCTTCCGAAATTTCAATTCATGCCCATTCCACTCATATATATATAAAGAGCTATGGTATTGCTTACTTCCTCCTTCCCAAGGCATCCCTTCTGGAAAATTAGCCCCTCCTCCGATAATTACATAGTCACGAATAGCACCTACTATCGGGCCGGCCACCCCTTGGTGGGAAATACCCTTTTGGTCTTTTGGGAGCTCAACTGAACCCCAATCAATAACCAAATCGCTGACCTTACTCTCCACACAAGAACCTGTCATTTTTATCATCGCACAACCAATCAATATTTTGAATAAAACATTCATTATTTAGACTTGAATGTATCAAAATTCAACGCGTTCACTTCCACAGCAAATGACTCAAACTCCTCCTGTCCCATGTTATGTACAGGCAATCTAAATGCCCCACAGTCCAGCCCTAATAGCTTCATATAGAACTTCCCTGTTGATATCCCTCCATATTTCCCTAATAAGGTGATAAAATCAATAGAACGTTGTTGTAGATCTCTTGCCTTTTGCACATCTCCACTTTCATAAGCAGCGATTAAATCATTGTACAGTGGAGCAATATAGTTGTACGTGCTTCCTACAGCTCCTTTACTCCCCAGTACCAGTGCGGATAACATGTTCTCATCCCGTCCCCACAACATATCATATTTACCGTTCTTAAAATTCAGGCAAGACAGAAAATCCATAAAATCCTCGTGGGTATACTTAATACCTGCAAAGTTTGGACAATTCGCATCCACTTCGCGTAAAAGATCTATCATTGGAAAACTCACCCCTGTCAACACTGGAATATGGTAATAGTAGAATGGCGTATTGGGACATGCGGCAGCAACCTCCTGACACATCTTAGCCAAATATTGGACACTCCTAGGTTTAAAATAAAACGGGGCTGTTAATGACACCGCATCCACACCTATAGATTCAGCTTTCTTCGCTAGCTCTTTACATTCTTTTATATTCGTGCCTCCTAAAAACATTATCAATTTAAAAGACTTATTCCCGCGAGATACCTCCCTCCACTTCGTCATTATCTCGATTTTCTCTTCATAAGTCAATGACACTCCTTCTCCAGTCGACCCACAGATGAACGCTCCACTTACATTATTCCTGATTAAAGAATCATAATAACGTGGTATCAATTCTAAATCTACATTGTTGTCGCTATCAAACGGCGTAAAAGGCGCGGATACTAATCCTGTAATGTGCTCTATCTTCATTTTATGTTATTTATCTCTAATAATTAAATATTTGTATTTCTATTTTTCGTCCCTCACATCCTTTATAAGGACAAAACTTCTATTATTTTCCTGCCTATCTACTTCACATTAAACCAATAGTCCTTATTCAAAATTTCCTTAGGTATAGTGATTACATCCAACCGCATCCAATTGTAACCTCTGGTAGCGTCTTTAATGAACCCCTGAGTATCTGCGGCTTCAAAAACCACAGCAAAATCACCAGTAGCCATCTGTGTTATACAACTGTATCCAGAAGCTTTATTAAACAATAGCTGTTGGTTATTCCAAGTCAAACCACCGTCCAAACTTCGATATATAAACAGATTCGATCTGTTGTCCGTATTACTTGTTACCGCCCCACCGGCAGGCCCAGTAAAGAACAGAACACTATCTTGTCCCCAAACACTCCCTTGTACCCCCCCCGCAACACTTCTCAACGCAATATCAAGTTCAAAGTTCGTCCAGCTTATCCCCCCATCTTTACTAAAAGCGCGGTAACGCGTAGCGTCCCCTCTTCTATTATAAATCAGCGTATTATTGGGTGATTCCGCAATTTGAAATTCCCCTCCATCAGACATTTCCTTTCCAAGAGACCACGTCTCCCCATGATCATCACTATATAAGACCCTATTCCGATTTGCCGTCCCATTATGCATACGTATTGGTACAATCAACCGTCCCCCATATTCACTCTCAGCACTCATCTGAAACCCTGACCCAGGGCCAAATCCATTGATACTGTAACTATTAGGAATAATGTCTGTAGTTACATTTTTAGGTGAAGACCAGGTTTCTCCATGATCATCAGAATATAGCATCCATGCAGTATTATTTTTCATTGACACATCTTCTGTTGGCCATAAACAAGCAAAAACAAATACCCTTCCTGTTTCCTTATCTGTGACAGCCACAGGATCCATGTACGCATTATTCCCATCTGAAAGTAATACCTTCATTTCTGACCATGTTACCCCATTATCTTTACTGCTTTTCAAGACCAGATCAGTTGGACTTTTATCTCTCCAACTAAACTTACGTGCTTCACTAAACAATAATAGATTTCCATTCTGTGCAGTCACCAACGAAGGTATTCGATACACGTTATTTCCATCCACCCCCGCTGTAAACACATTATGTATCTCGACATCGTTAAAATCAATATTATGCGAAGCACGATACTTCACCACCGAAGGCGAAGTAAGGATATCCTCTTTGTTTGAGCACGAAGTGCTAGCTATTGCTGTCAGAGCAACAATGATTATTGCATATATATTTTTATTCAGTTTCATGTTATACTATATTTCTACTGGACAATTCTTTGATTCGTTTTTACATTTCCTATTACCGTCCCATGGTGCTGATTTTTCACTCTATTTAGAATCTGGCTATTTGTGATGTGTTCAAAATCGTAAACAGCAATCATGTCGGTATAATCTACGATTTCAGCGCCCCCCATATCTGCTTTAATCTGCTCCAGCGTGAGCGCTTTATTATATATCCTAATCTCATCTATAGCCCCTTTCAAAAATGCAGTCTTGCTACTAGCCGTACCAAACAAAAGCTCAGCTACTGGCTCTATTGATTGGTTAACCGACTGTGCCAACAAAGTACTCTGTACAATTAGGTTTCCATTCAGATAGACCTTACCAAGCTTCGTCGCTCCGGTCTGATCATACATCATCGTAATATGGTTCCATTCATTAAGCTTCATCCCTACTGTAGAGTTAGAAGTCCCTAGATTCGTATTAGAGTTGCTTCTAATATTTGCTGCCATAGTCAATGTATTATTGAGCACAAATTCATAGCCCACAGTACTACCTACCCGCTTATTAAGAATCCGTCCTTCACTACCAGTCGTAGGTTTATACCAAAAAGTAAAAGTTTTACTTTGGCCATTTCCAATATTAAGCTCTGCATTATCAGGAATAGATATATAGGTACTCCCATCCAATTCAAAATAGGTTGACACAGGAGCATTAAACCAATAGTCCTTATTCAATACTTCCTTAGGTACAATTAATACATCCAAGCGCATCCAATCATATCCACGTGTCGCACTTTTAATAAATCCTGGAGTATTGGCACTTTCAAAAACTATCGCAAAATCACCATTATTCAACTGAGTGATACAACTATAACCTGACGCTTTATCAAACAAAAGCTGCTTTTGTCCCCAAGTCACTCCACCATCCAAACTACGGTATAGCGTCAAGTTTGCACGGTTGTCCACCTCCGAGTTAGCATTCCCCCCGGCCGGACCTGTATACAAGAGAACACTATCTATCCCCAAAATACTTCCCTGACAACCACCTTCTACACTTTTCAATGCAGTATCCAATTGAAAGCCTGTCCAAGTAATACCTCCATCAACACTTGTCCCTTTATACCGACTAGCATTGCCTCTACGATTATAGATTAGCGTATTCAAAGGAGATTCCGCAATCTGAAATTCTCCACCATCTGCCATCTGCTGCCCCAGGTTCCAAGAGCTCCCATGATCATCACTATATAACACCCTATTTCGATTAATGGAGCCATTAGACAAACGTATCGGCACAATTAGGCGACCAGGAAAGCTACTCTGTTCACTCATTTGAAATCCCGCACCAGGACCAAAACCCGTGATATAGAATCCGCCAGGTATGATAGCGTTGGTTAAATCTGCTGCTGTTGACCAACTGCCCCCAGCATCGTCAGAGTACATCATCCAAAGCGAATTGTTCAACATAGAAACATCATCCTTTGGCCACAAACAACTAAAAAGAAATACTCTCCCTGTTTTTTTATTTACGACAGCTACAGGATCCATATATGCATTATCCCCTGCGGATAACAGTGTACGCATTACCGACCAACTGATCCCGTTATCACTACTTGTTTTCAAAACAATATCCGTGGGGCTCTTGTCCCTCCAACTTGTCTTTCGTGCCTCACAAAATAAAAGCAAGTCCCCATTAAGAGCCGTCACCAGCGAAGGAATCCGATACGAGTGTACACTATCAACCCCAGCAGTAAATGCATTGTAGGTTTTAACACTATCTATTGGAATCTCACTAACGACCTGCCCTAGAGTAGACACGGCATAGGGCTGTACAATATACCGCTCTCCACAAGACAATACGCCCAAAACTAACAGGAGAGCGACATAACATAAAGTGCTTCGATTTCTCATATGTCCTCCTTCCTTATTGAACTATCCGTTGCCCTGTTTTTAGCTCACCTGCTGCAATACCGTGGTGTCTATCAGCAGACTTATTCACTATACGGCTTCCATCAATATCTTCAAAGTCATAAGAAGCCACCACATCATCGTAGCTATCCAACTTAAGCGTAGCCATATCATCAATGATACCTTGTCCCGATAGTGCTTTTTTATAAATACGGATGTTATCAATAGCCCCTTTCAGCTTCGTCCCTGTCGGATTACTCTGTGCTCCAATGACCAGATCCGCCGTAGGCACCGACAAGTCCTGATTTGTTGTTTTTATATTAGCCCCTTGGGATTCCGTAACCAAAACCCCGTCGAGATAAACCTTTGTTGTTTTTTGTGAGCCCGTTTGATCATACACAAATGCAACGTGATGCCACTGATTACCGTTGATTGTAAATACGGATGAGCTATAAGGTGTACCTAGATTACCTTCCAATCCCCGCACGTTGGCTGCTAGTAATCCCGTTCCATTAGCAACAATTTCGTAACCATTTCCATCCCTTTTTGTAATAAATCGAGCTCCATTATGTACTGACACCCTTTCCCAGAATGTAATGGTCATACTCTCTCCTAGGTTAATATCAAGCTCTGAATGATGTGGAATACGAACATAATTAGTCGCCCCATCAAATTCCATATAAGTCGACACTTTAGGTTTTCCAACATCTAGTTTTTCTTTAAAAACAACAGCTAATTCCTTTTTCCCAAGTTCATTTAGTGTGCCTCCATCAAAATATTTCGAATCTATATCTGCGGTTTGTGTTTCAAAACTAGGATTGACATCGATATAGGACATTTTGGTTTTACCGGTCAAATAGTCTTTCAACAGCTGGTTAAGTTGGTCATAACGGCCATGTAAGTCTATATTCATCGGCGTCTTCAATAAAGAGACAAAAGACACCTCCGCATTTGGAAGGTTATATTTCAAATCTTCCAATAAAGCCTTAATTTGATTAAAAATAGAACTGACTGACTTTCCTTCCTTTACCTCACGTTCTCCAACATATAGAAACACCTGCCGAGGTTCGTAGGGCGCCGTCAATCGAGTTGAATAAAACTGTTGCGCAGCAACGTCTATATCTATAATCGACCTATTATAAATGATATCTTCATCAAAATAATCCTGTACATCCTTCCAATTAGAAAACAAAGAATTGCCTAATAATACAACCTGCCCTACTTGAACAGGCTTTTCTTTGTCCGATGCCTCATAGGTCTTTACCTCTGCCAAGTACGGCTTAAAAGCAGTAGGCACCTCCACTGTATCTACCGGAAATGGAGCCAGTGAAGTGTCCCTGGTTGGAGCATCCCCTGAATAAAAAGCTGTCTTCTCACATCCTACAAACAACAGAACACCGATTACAGCTAAAATCTGTACTTGTATTTTTAATTTTCTCATATCTATATGATTTTTTCATGCCCCAATTGGTAGACACGTTTAATACCTTATTTTTGGTAACCTTCTGTTTGTTCCAACAAGGGGTCCGCGTTAAGC
>JBEBQJ010000020.1:0-41183 GCA_040395455.1 Sphingobacterium yanglingense
AGGGTAAACAGTCTTGATCTTTGCGGCACTTTCTATCAAGGGAAAGTGCCTAGGCAGTCCGCCAATGAGGACAAAAGAAAACTCATTATTAACATTGCTTCTACCGAGCTTGGCGTTCGTGAAGCTACGTGCAACAACGACGGGCCTCGTGTTGAAGAATACCTTCGCTATACAAACCTGGGCAAAGGCTACGAGTGGTGTGCGGCCTTTGTGTCTTGGGTTTATGGGCAGGCCGGATTTGATGTTCCGCGTAATCCTTGGAGCCCGGCGCTATTTCCCAAAGCGAGGCTGATCGCCAAAGGTAAAGCCCAGCCGGCCGACGTATTCGGTATATATGGAGCTAAAGCCAAGCGTATTAATCATGTAGGCTTGGTCAAAGAAGTCGCTAATGATTATCTGATTACGATCGAAGGCAATAGCAATGATCGTGTCGAATCCCGACGTAGGCATCTCCGGACGGTATATGCAGTGGCGGAGTGGGTTAATTAGATATTAGTACTTAGTATGGAGACTACCTTACACTCATTACGGGCTCACTATTCTCACCTTTTTAACTATTTTACTATGAAACACATCAGGAGCTTCACTTTCGTCATTTTCTTGCTCACCATGATCTATAGCTGTAGTATCGCCAAGCGCAAGCTCGAACAGCGCTATGTCGAGCAGTCTGCCACGTCGTCTACATCGGAGGCTTGGCGTAGCTTTTCCCAAAGGGACAGTTCCAAGCGCTACTGGTCTGTGGTCACTGATTCTATTTTTTATTATCACCCCGATAGTGGTTTATGGGCATCGGGAGGCTGGTTGTATGCAGAGGAACAGACGCTACATGTGCATAATGGAGAGACTGCAATCCGTTATAGGGACTCTGTGCTGTATAGTCAGGAACTCTCTGAAAAAAGCAAAAAAGTGGTTTCCACGAATAGGGCTCCTTGGTATGTCTACCTCGCGATTATTGTGGTAGGGGTACTTGTAGTTGGGGGGTGGTGGCGCAAGTGAAAAATAATATCCTAACGCTTTTCAAAAAGCTTATCAATATCCTTTCGGCTTAGGGTGTAAGATGTCATTTTCTCGTAAGGAGCATTCTTGTAGGAATGGCCTATCCGCAATAAAGTGCCACCTATTACTCTGTGATAATGGAGGAAGAGATAGGAGTCGCCCAGATCTATTTTTATGGGGAGGTCTATTTTTTGATTAAATCCATCAACGATTACGGTATATAGATAATCGAAATCCTGTTGGCTTTGTAAGATAACCTCACCGAAAGACAGTTTATCCTCCGTTTCTTTATAGTTGCGGTAATAGATTTTCCGCTGTCCATTTTTTAGCTCAAAACTGCCTATTTCATAGATTGTATTCTTTCCCGAGCGGTATATCTCTCTTTCTGCTTCTTCTACTATACGTAGTTGCCCATAAGCGGTCTGAAAGATGCTGCTTATAAAAAGTAGGAATAATATGCAATAATTTGACTTCATGGTGGCTCTATTTTCTACAATGTAAACATTAAAGCGGAAAATACGTTAGTCGATTTTAATTAATGTATAAACAAAACACCGGCTGCGGGTGCCGGTGTTTTTGTTTTGTGCCTATTATCGCCAAAGGCTATGTGGTGCTTGGCCTTGTCGAATAGATTCTAATGAGGCTTCGAGGCGTTTCTTGACTTCCTCAGCTCCGGATAGAAAACTGTCCTGGCAGGCGATTTCCATCTCTTTGATGGCCTGTGCTTGGTTCCCTGTCTTTAACAAGAGCCCGGCATATACTGTTGCAGATGAAAAGTGGGGGAAATAAGAATTCGCCTGCTTGGCCCATTCTGTAGCTCTGGCCAACATTTTCGAATCCTCAGACTGGTTGTAGATGTATTCTGCGGCATCCCGTAGACTATACGAAACACCCGACATTTCTTGATGGCGCATCAATCTTTTCATCATGGCATAATTCGGATCGGCCAAGGAGTCTGTTGTGCCCTCCAAGTAGGGTTTCATATAGTTCTCAAAAGTCTTTTTGTCTGAGGCAATCTTGTCCGGAATGCCTGTTTTCATAAGCCCATTGTCTACATAGTCTATTGCTGCAGCTTGAAGCTTGTCTACATCATGGATACCATTGTAGTACTGCATGACAGTAGCCTTTGCTATAGCTGTTTGCTCAGCCTCGTTAACCTCGGATGCAACAAGTAATTTGCGGTACGAGTCTATCATGACGGGTAACTGGTCAGCTCTTTCCTGCTCGATGATGTTTTTTTGGAAATAGTTGCGGATGCCTGTTTCTAATATTCCTAAGGCGTATTTGACAGCATCTAGAGAGTCTAGCTTCTCGCGGTTATTGAAAAGGTAATTGAACCCTTCGCCTCCGGGTATGACCTGGAATGTAGGGTCGGTGAAATAAACTGCGCTAAGTATCTCTTTGTCTAAAAGCTGACTGGCGGAAAGTTTTGGCATAAGCTCTTCGATAAGATCGGCAGATGGTAGCTTGGATAATGCGCGTTTCTTCATGTAACCGATCAGAAAGTCCGTATCGCGATTGCCTTTTTCATACCCTTCTTGCCATGCCACCAATGGTTTGGGGTCGTTACGTTCTTTAAGGGCAGTTTCGGCCTCTTTCAGAAAAGGTTCGGCTGGCATATAGCCCGAGGTACGGTATACGAGCTTGCCGTCTCCATCGACAAATAAGTAGGTGGGATAGGAGCGTACGCCGTATTGTTTGGCTAAAGCTACACCTTCGCCTTTTTCGGCGTCAAATTTATAATTGACGAAAGATGCGTTGAATAGCTTACCGACATTTTCCATGGGGAATACCTCAGCAGCCATTAGCTTACAGGGGCCACACCAGCTGGTGTAGACATCGACAAATACTAATTTGTTCTCTGCTTTGGCCTGTGCTAATACTTGTTTCCAGTTTCCTTCTATAAATTGTATTCCCTGCTGCGCTAACGCTGCAAAAGATAGCAAGGCTAGTGTCAGGGTTAGTGTTAATCTCTTCATTTGTATTGATTAAAAGCCAAATATTTCTTTAATTTTTTCGTCAAATTGAGCGGACTCGCCCACATAACGGGCGATGATCTTTCCTTCCGTATCCAAGAGTATCTTGGTTGGGAAGGCTGTGATTCCGTAGGCTTTTACAGCATCAAATTCGGCTATACCTTCATTGTTGAGCACCTGTATCCAGTTCATTTTGTCTTCTTCGATCGCTTTTTTCCAGATGCGCTTATTGTCTTCAAGACTGCTACGCTGTTCGTGCGCTATGCCTACGATCTCTAGGCCGTGGCCCTTGTACTTGCTATACAGCTCACGTAGATGTGGGTGTGAATCCCGACATGGCCCGCACCAGCTTCCCCAAAAGTCCAGTAGTACGTATTTGCCCTTGAGGGTCTCGAGGTTGACAGACTGTCCGTTGATATCTACCTTTTGAAGAGCAATGGCCTGTTTGCCTATTGCGGTAGCATCCATGCTGGCTATCTTGCTTTTTATAGCCTGTGCGTAGCTGCTGTTTTTATGGGTTTGCCCCAATTCATTAAAAGCAGATTTTAGCTCGTCCAAGGAAAGTGAGTTGACCATGCCAGAAAGGAAGTACATACTGACTAGCGACTGCGGATGCTTTTTAATAAAACTATGTTGTAGGGAGCTGTTTTTCTCTGCATTGGCCTGACTGATACGGTTAGCTTTCTCAAACGCAGAAGAGTCGCCCGAAAGTTCAACAGTTTTGTAAGCGTTTTTTAGTAGAGTCCAGTTCTGGTCTTCAATCTGATTCTGCTGGTCTTTAATGGAGGCCCACTCTGCATTCTCTTTGCCGCCTTTTACTTTAGCCAAATGTACTTTGTCTACGGTTCCTGTAATCTCGATGGTGGCATTGGATAGGAAAAAACTGAGAGATGGGCCAGGAATGAAGCCTTGGCCTGTGGCAATCATCGATGTAGGATTGCCCCGGAAACCTAGGTGAGCGAGAACAGGTTCCTTTACCGTGCCCTTGAATACAGCCCAACCGTTTTCGACTACATAGCTCGTGTCTACAGTGTAGCCATCTCCAGATGCGAAAGCTAAGTACATAGTGTACTTCTTTGGATTGTCTATTTTGGTCTTGACCGTATAAGTACTCTGGGCCTTAGCGGCAATGCTGCCGCTAAGGAAGAATAATAGGAGGAGTATGTTTTTCATGTTGTTCTTATTTCAGAAGTTCTGTTAGTCGTTCAATTAATTCTTCGCCGCGCAGATTTTTGGCAATAATAATACCGTTGGCATCTAGAAGGTAGTTTTGAGGTACAGCTTTTACGCCATAGGTCGCAGCTACCTCGTTTTTCCAACCTTTTAGATCACTGACATGAAGCCACTTTAGACCGTCGTCTTCTATCGCTTTAAGCCAGGCGTCCTTTTTGCTGTCCAATGAGACGCCCAATATTTCGAAGTTTTTGTTCTTAAATTTTTCATAGGCTTTAACCAAATGTGGGTTCTCGCCACGGCATGGCCCGCACCAGCTCGCCCAGAAATCGACAAGAACATATTTGCCCCTCAGAGAAGAAAGAGCAATTTTTTTGCCTTCTGCTGTTTCCTGACTGAAGTCCATAGCAGGTTGGCCGATATCCAATGATTTGGCTAAGATGAGCTCTTTCAAGGCTGCTTTTCCTTTGTCGGTATTGCGAAGTCGCTCGCTTAGGCTATTAAATAGTGGTTCAAAGCTTGTCGGATTAATCATGCCGGTTTGGGACATCACCATGTCAAAACTCACATAAGAGTCTGGGTGGTTTTTTATAAAGCTATCGTCCACTTTGTTCATTTCTAAACGGATGGCACGCAATTGCGGGAATAGCTCATTTTGGCCCTTTTCATCGTTTTTTTCGAAGAGATCACGCATCTTTTCACTTAGTGGAGCCATCTGCTCCTGCAGTGGTTTGAGTTGTTGCTGTAATGAGAGAAAGTCCTTTTGTGTGGGGCCGCCCGAAATCGTAGCGCTCTTTATTTGATCAGTGCCCTTCACGACAATTGTGGAAGCTTCTAGATAGAATTCTTGGTTATCAATCGCGGCCATTTCGTCCATAGTTGTTGGTTGGAACTTTTCATGGGTCGATTTTAGGCGCAGACCTGCACGGGTGGGCTGACCTATAGTGCCTTTTAAAGAAAAAGCTCCTTTTCTAACAACTGTGGAGTCAACAACTTCTTGTCCATCTGCTGTGGTGTAATTGAGGATTATTGTTTTGCGATCTGTGCTAGGGTTTAATTTTCCACTAATCGTAAATTGTTGTGCCTTTGCTAGGGAAATCATTCCGAAGCACAACGCGATGTATTTTAAGCTATTTATCATTGTATCTTTTTTTAAGGATTATTGTTCATTCCTGGGTTCTGTATTATAAGTTTTTCGGGAAATCGAAGAACCAATCGCTCGGGTTTTATGGTAAACGTTTTACTGATTTCACCTGAAGCTTTATATAAAACGCGACTATAACCCACTGTTGACTTGTAGATCGGATCTACCGAAAGTCGTCGCATATCGTACCAACGCTCTCCAAGCCCTGCGAATTCGCGAATGCGTTCGTCCAATATAAAACGGACGAGTTGTTCTTGATTGTTAGCACTACTTGGTACAGCTGCGTATTGCTGTGGCATGCGGTGTTTGCGCAAGTATTCTACATCAGCGGTAGCTTCACTAAGCTTATTTAACCTAGCTCGGCACTCGGCACGCATTAAATAGACATCTGGTAATAGCATTCCAATGTGCTGAGAAAACGGCCCTGTACGGCGATATAGACCGCAGGGATAGTCTTCGCCCATAAACGCAGCATTGGAGTAAAAATTTAACCTAAGATCGTGAGAGGCATAGAGCCCGCTTGTCTGTTGATTGATAACAATTTCTGAATTAGAAGAAGCCCAATTGTTGATAAATTGTTTGGCATATAAACTTTCCTCATTGTAGGGAGCCATTGGGGTTTCTGGACCATATAAACCGATGGGCATAAATTCGCCGTCTGGTGCAAAAGTAAGGTTGTAATCGTATAAGTTGACGGGAATTTGGGCGGAAGCAATGTCTCTTAAGGATGCTGATAGCACTTGTTCTGCTTCTTCAAATTTACCCATTTGCATGTAGACTTTGCCCAGTAGCGCCTCTGCAGTAGGTTTGGACATGCGCAGGCGGTGATACGGCCCTTCTGGAAGGTCGGTAATACTCGCTGTTAGATCTTCGACAATAAAATCATAGACCTCCTGAACGCTGGCTCTGTCAAACTTGGTCTCGGTGACATCTGCATTTTCAATAATAGGAAAGCCGAGGTCCGTAGCGGCTGTGGAAGTATTATAAGGCGTACCATAGTAATTGATTAGCAAATGATAGGTCCAAGCGCGGCCTGCTCTTGCCTCGGCAAGAATAGCTTTCTTTTTTGACTCAGAGCCTTCGGTAGCTTCGTCGATTTCGGTGATTATTTTGTTGAATAAATATAAATTATTCATTGGTACTCTCATTTCGGGGGCGTCCTCGTCTGTTTCATAGACTACATCGTCGCCACGGAAGAGTCGCTGAGTACGTAAATCTGAGCCTGAAAAATAGGGTTCTATCGCTGCAATTTCATCGCCCAAAAGAACCTGGGCATCGGTATCCATATTCAGCAAGCCTAGATTACTCAACAATAAGTCATAATCAGAAACGGATTTAGCAATGAGCTTGCCTTTAGGGGTAATCTCTAAAAATCCTTTAGAACAAGAGAGGCTAAAGCAAAGTAAAGATGCTATGCCTATCGTTTTTATTTTTAAAAATGAGGTCTTCATAATAAATTCTTTCTTACCAATAGTCTGTTAAAAATTGACGTTTACTCCAAAAGAAATCGATCCCTGCCCGAAGCGGTAGTTCTGGCTATGTACCATCTGGTCTATAGCATAAAACTGGGTTGCTGATGGGGTACGGATGCCGTTAAAGGCTTCATGGAACTCAGGGTCAATACCAAAAGAGTTCGCTTTCCAGAGCATGATATTAGATACTTGTAGACGTAAACTGATGTCATCGGTCCTTATCTTGCGTGATACGGTCCCTGGAAGACGATAAGAGAGGGTGATATCGCGTAGTTTAATATAAGAAGCACTTACCACGTTAATATCAGCCTGTTTATAATACATCACATCTCTGCGAGAGTCGCTTTCCGATTTATTGGAAACATAAGCAGGCACATTGGTAAAGGCTTCATCTCCCGGTTTTCTCCAGCGGTCTAGAAAGTCTGGGTGTAATTGTCCGCCCGCAAAACCAGATTGTGTGCTTTTGTTTAATATATTTCCATGCTCAATCATTCGCCCAGCATAGTAGCCGCCAAGTGTGTGGTTAGGGCCTACATCGCGACGCATGACATGCCCTAAGTTGAAGATGACATTGGCAGCTAGCGTGAAATCTTTGTATCTAAAGGTATTGCCAAGCCCCCCACTCCATACGGGTTGAAAAGTGCCCATATAACGAATGTCTTCCGGAGTAGCCACGTTACGAGTTTTGGTAATTTCTCCATTAGCAAGACGGATTTGGGGATCACCTATGTTGTCCAAGCCCGCATATTCGTATGCGAATAGCGAAAAAGCGGAATAACCAGTAGCGTACATCGAGTTAATTTTTTGATAACCTGTTGTAATCGCTGTTGGGTTGTTAAGCTGTGTAATTTTATTCTTATTGTAGGCTAGTACTAAGCTTGTGCTCCAGGAGAAATTATCTTTTCGGATATTTATTGAATTAATGTTGAATTCAATTCCATTATTTTGCATGTTCCCATAATTGCCTACGATGCTGGAGTAGCCAGTGAAACCGTTGACGGTCATCATACCAAGAAGATTTTCTGTTTTCTTGCCATACCAGTCGATAGAGCCATTTACTCTGTTATTAAGAACAGAGAAATCAATACCGAGATTAAGAGTCTTGGTCGATTCCCACGTTAGTTTTGGGTTGGCTGCTGTTGCGATTTCTAAGCCTTTTCCATTTAGGAGGAACCCGCTGTTTTGGGCCATCAATACATCATAAGATGAAGCGGTACCTGGAAGGGGCGAATTTCCGGTGATACCGTAGGTGGCGCGTAGAGCTAGGTTATTGGTCCAGATCCAGTCCTTTGCAAATTCTTCTTCGCTAAGGATCCACTTTGCTCCAGCGCTCCATACCAGTCTATTTTGGGCAGATTTATCCATCCCGAAGAGGTTACTTTTGTCGATGCGCCAGCTACCATTTAGGGTATATTTACGATTTAAGGTATAGCCGAGATTACCATAGTATGAAGTATAGCGCATCTCTGTCTCGGTCTGGCGAAAGGGGACATCTGCCAATACACTACGGCCATAGTTGTTGTCAATAACAGTCCCCGTTACTCCTGCAGTTCTTAATCTTTCGTAATCGAGATAGGCGTAGGTCTGTAGGTCAAGGTCATAACCTCTAACCTTGCTTTCGTTTGTAAGGAAAAGCTGGCTCTGTGCTTCTTGGCCTACCAATACCGTAAGCTGGTGCATTCTGTCTGCCCAGTCTTGGTCATAGATTAACTGGTTGCGCACAGTCCAGTTCTGGGTGTTATTCTGATAAGTACTGTAGGTGCCACCGGTAGCGGGGAGAATGTGTTTTGGGGCACCACCAGAAGAGGGAACTGTAGTGAATTGAGCTAATTCCGTACGGTTTAGGTAGCTTTTGGCATCATCATAAGATGTACGTCTGTTGGTTCCTTTGATGTAGCCATACACCCCTTCAAAGCGCAGTCCTTTATACAGATCTATTTTAGCTCCAGTAGTAATTCGCGCATTCCAACCATTGTTTTTCGTGAAACCATAGTCCATCTCGTTTAGAGGGATGTAGTTGAGGTCTATACCGCTCAGGTTTTCCCAATTGGCACGAACCGATTCACTACCATAGCCCATATATGGAGTAGCAATCGGATTACCATTAGTATCCTTAAATAGTTGGTAAGGATAGAAACGGTAGTCTATGGCCTGTGCGCGTTTGGCCGAAGAAGTATTGTTCGTCAAATCGGTGATCAGGTACATTTGTAGCCAATTGTTGAACTTGAAATCCTGTCTTAGATTGATTTTATAAGCATCATTAGCTTCACCTGGACGAGGAGATACGGTATTGGTATAAGCTGCAGACCCGTAGAAAGAATGCTTCTCGCTACCTCCGCGGAGCGACAAAGAATGGTTCATAACCGAGGCATTGCGGTAGAATAGATCTTTGATCTGCTGGTGGTTGTTGAGTGAGGAGAGACTGTCAAGGCGGTGGTCTGCCTGAGCCTGCGTGATAATCCCCCGGTATTGGTCGTAGAATATCTGGTCATGGGGAGCTACACCTGTCCCGCCTAGGCCTTCAAAAGCAGCTACTTGTGACCAAGGATATAACACAGGATTAAACATTTCTTTAGCTTCTTGTATAAACTGAGCGCTGGATAAGGTAGGAATATAGTCTAAATCGGGTTTCCCCTGAAAATTCATAAAGGCATTGTAGTTGATGCGTAGCCGTTCGCTATACCCTCCCTTTTTGGTGGTAATAACAATTACCCCATTGGATGCCCTAGCCCCCCAGATTGAAGCGGCAGTAGCGTCCTTTAAAACGGTAATATTGTCTACATCTTGGGGATTGATGTTGGATATGTCATCTATAGCGATACCATCCACAACGTACAGCGGATTGCGGTTAGTCCCTTGGTACTCTCCATTTGATCCTTCTATGCCAATGGTGGACAGGCCACGAATTAATAAAGGGTTGTTGGTGCCTGGTGCGGTATTGACTGTTAGTCCCGGTACGAGCCCATCTAATCGCTGCAGGATATTCATGCTACTCGAACGGTCGGCGATAACAGCCATATCGGGATTTGAATAAGACCCAGCACTGCGCTCTTTGGAGATTTTTTGATAGCCTGTGTTGACGATATTGACAGCATCTAGGTCTTCTACGCGATTTTTTAACACGACGATAATCCCCGATCCGTATTTGTCTATCGATTTTATTTGATGGTAGTAACCTAATAGTCTGCAATTGAGACGATCACCGATTGCAGCTTCGATGCGGAAGCCCCCTTTGCTATCGGTCTGTGTGCCCTTGTCTTTGCCTTCAATCACGATGGTAACACCTATTAGTGGATTGCCTTTTTCATCGAGTACAGTACCTACGACAATACCTTGCTGGCGTTGGTCAGCTGTTACTGACGTCTTTTTTGATTCCTTACGTTTTATAGTAACGATTTTGTCGGTGATGCTATAGGAAAGCTGATGAGCACCCAAAATCTGCTCGAGTGTTTCGTCAAGGCTTTTGTTTTGAATATTTAGGCTCAAAGGGGAGACTTGTTTGATTAAGGACTCGTCGTAGACAAAATCAAAGCCTGTCTGTTTTTTGATCTCTCCAAAGGTACGCTCGAGCGAAATACGGTCGGCACGCAGGGATACCCGTTGTGCGAACGTAATCGCATGGAGCTGGAAAGTGCCTATAAGCAAGAGAATTGTGGATAGTTTCATAATTCGGATAGCTCTCCTAATAGAGGCATGGGAGTCCCTTCCCCCGTATTTTGTAATAAAAAATTTATACATTTGAATGGGATAATTAGTTAGTAAATTGTGTCTTGCAATTTTTTAGGTGTCCCGTAATAGAACTGGAGGTGTTACGAGCACTTCCGGTTTCTTTTTGGAACAATAGCTGCATCATGGGCTTCTCTGTCTCTTCATTTCAATAATTTAAGGTGTTTATTTGACTAGTATCGTTTTGCCATCGAATTCAAACTTTATGCTATTGGTCGACTCCATGGCTTTAAGAACGTTAGAAAGACTGTTTTTCCGTGATACACTTCCCCCAATTTTGAGGTGCATCGGTGCGCTGTCGGCATAAGCTATCTCCACGTCATACCAACGGGATAGCTGCCGCATGGTGGTTTGGAGGCTCTGCTCTCTAAAAATAAAATCATCATTTTTCCAAGCAATTACGGCTTCTGTGTCTATGTTACGGACTTGTATCCCTTTTGACGATAACACCGATTGTGTGCCTGGAAATAGCTCGACGGATTGCGCATCGGTAAGTGATGTCACTCGGACTGTCCCTTCGGAAAGGGTTGTTTTGACATTCGATTCCTCGGGATAGGTATTGACATTGAAATGTGTGCCTAATACCTGTACAACTTGCTTTCTGCTGACGACCTTAAAGGGTTTGTCGGGATTCTTCGCTACTTCAAAATATCCCTCTCCGTCTAATTCTACAGTTCGTTCTTTATTGGAGAAGGTCCCTGGATAGCGTAATGTGGAGGCGGCATTGAGCCATACTTTGGTGCCGTCGGCTAATATGATGCGATATTGCCCCCCCCGAGGTGTGCTGATGGTGTTTAGTTGGGTGCTAGATGACATTTCGGCTATGTTAAGGCCGTCTTTGTATTTTATCTCATTTCCTGAGATGGTAATCCCCTCTTCATTTTCCTTTAGCTCGATAAGTTGGCCGTCGGCTAAGGTCAATATGGCGCGCGAACGACCTGGCTCTTGGTCAGGTGTGAATGCTGAAGGTGTGAGCGTAATTTCGTTTTTGGGCGCCAAAACCCAATACTGTGATAGGACCCAACCGGCCAGGATAAAGACGGCAGCAGCTACGGACCAGCGCAAAATAGGAAGGTGTCTGCGGATGGCAGGTCTGTAGGTCTCTTGGTGATGAAGCTGTATATGGCTGTGTATAGACCGATCAATACGATGCAATACCCGCTCCTCTGAAACGGTAATGGGAGATGGGTCTTCTTCAAAAGTGTCGAAGCTGTTATCGATCAGTTGCTTGAGGTTCTCTTCCGAAGAGACACCGAAATATTTGAATAGTTCATCCGTCTCCCTGACTGATGTCTTTCCATTGATGTACCGGTGATATAGTAATCGGATATGGTTGTTCTGTTCCAAAATTAGCTCTTATAAAATTTAGGGTCTATAATGCTATTACGTTTTGAAAAAGAAGAATCACTACAGGGGATGCAAAATTATTTAAAAAAAGTGGAACAGATCCCGCTGATAAGGATAAGATGCTGATACTTGGTCATAAATTCTTGTATCTTTTTGGAGGCTCTGGCCATATGTGTGCTTATGGTATTGACCGATATTCCCAGTTCTAGTGCGACTTCTTTATAAGACTTGCCCTCTATTTTGCATAGGGTGTAGATTTGTCGCTGTTGCTCCGGGAGGCTCGATATAGCTTGATCCAAGATGTGTTGTGTCTCTTTTAAAAAGAGCCATTCATCAGTAGGATTGTGTGTGTCTGTTACGACTTGTCTAATCTCGTCTTGCAGACGCTCATCGCGGGCCACCTTACGGTAAAAGTCATAGAGGATATGTTGAGCGATGCGGTAAAGATAGGATTTGAAAGATTGCTCGGGGTCGATCAATGCTCTTTTGTCCCAGATTCGGACAAACACATCCTGAGTCAGCTCTTCTGCGAGGGGTTCGATACGGATCATTTTAAGCATCTTGCGGTAGATAGGAAGCTTGAACCTGTCGTAGAAATAGATAAAAGCACGCTGCTCTCCGTCCTTGAGTCGGTATAGATGGTCTAATTCGCTATCGTTGTCCAGCAGGGTCATTTATCCAGTTTAATGCTAAAAAGGCTACTTATATATCCGTTTATACAAGTGCAGAATGGTTAGCTATTGAATAAGCAAATATAACATCTGCAACAGCAAAAGCAAAGGGCGAGGATTTTAATGAGTGGGAAATAAAAAAAGCGTGCCTCCAAAAAGCCTGCGGTTTTTGGAGGCACTGAATAAAGGTTGAATTAACCTTTATAATTCCCGATAAGCAGCACAGGCTTGATGGTGATGCCTGTTTCTGAATCTTCTATAGCCCGGTTGATTTTTTCGAAAGGGTAGGTTTTGATCAGTTTATCAAAGGGGAATTGCCCATTCATATACATGTCTACCATTCTGGGAATAAAAACATTAGGTACGCTATCCCCTTCAACAATGCCAATGAGCTGTATACCCGTAGCTACGAAACCATTCATTTCCAATTCCAAAGGACGTTTGGCGACGCCAACAATCCCCATTTTGCCGTGCGAACCTAAGACTGCCAATGAATTTTGGATTACCTCGGAGATTCCTGTGGTGTCAAAGCCATAGTCAAATCCTTGTGGAGAGATCTCCCTGAGTCTAGCTACCACATCTTCTTTTTTGCTGTTTATGGTATGTGTAGCGCCAAGTTCTCTGGCAAAAGCAAGTCGTTCATCATTGATGTCGATGGCGACTATAGTACCTGCCGATATGGCTTTGGCCGCAAGTAAGCCCGCTAGGCCAACAGCGCCTGTTCCTGAAATGATGATAGATTCTCCGGCATTGACAGCTAGAGAGTTGAGTACTGCGCCAGCTCCAGTCTGTATACCACAGCCTAGCGGTCCAAGAAGCTCCAAGGGAGCATCTTTACGGACTTTGATGACATTGTTTTTGTGTGCGATGGAATAGGTGGCAAACGAAGATTGCGAGAAAAAGTTGTCCTGTATTCCTTTACCATCGAGGTGGTGGCTATGTGTGCCATCGATACGACTTCCACCAAAATTAAGTGCAAAGAAGCTGTCACAATAAGCGGGAAGACCGCGCTGGCATTTGCCACAGTCTCCGCAATATCCGAAGGTGAGTACGACATGGTCCCCTTTTTTTAAATGCTGTACGTTTTCTCCAACCTGTTCGACAATACCGGATCCTTCGTGGCCCAGCACAACCGGAAAGGTTGGTGTACCCATGAGCTGGTCCCGGGCCGCCATATCCGTATGGCAGGTGCCCGAGGCCACGATTTTAATCAGTACTTCATCGCTTTTTGGAGCGTCGAGCTGTACTTTTTCAAGATCGAAAGATCCTCCTTTTTGCTTGACAACAGCAGCTGTGATTTCCATAGTTACTTGTGTTTTAATGATGTGATAATTAATAAACAGGGTACTAAGGGGAATTGTTTGCCTGATGGTCTGTTCTATTGGACTGTATTCCTGTGATAGCTATAGAATTGAAATAATATTGTACTTTTGCGTAACTAACAAATACTTACCCTTAAGTTTTTCTCTCGGATGCATCTAGTGGATCGTGATATTGTACAAGACTTAATTGCTGGAAATCGACTGGCGTTTAAAGCTGTGTATGATAGATTGGGGGGAGGGGTGTATAGTGTGGCGGTGCAGATTACAAAGGAACCGTTTTTGGCGGAGGAGGTGGTACAGGAGGTGTTTACAAGATTGTGGCTGCATCGTGATAAAGTTGATACGGAAGGTAACCTGTGGGTTTTTCTGTATGTTGTTGCCAAACGGCTTAGCATTAATAAATTAAGGTCCGTAAAAAGAGCAAAGGTAGCACATGATGGTCTTGCGCAACAGGTTACGGATGTGGCAGACTCTTTTGAAGAGCGTATTTTTTATCAAGAGCTTGTTAATCTGTTGAATCTGACTATTGCTGATTTGCCCGAAAAGCAGCGACAGGTCATAGAAATGAGCCGTAATGAGGGATTGACGCACCAACAGATTGCAGAAAGGTTAGGAATCTCTGCCAATACGGTCAATAATCATATAACCCGTGCTTTAAAGCAGTTAAAAACGAAGCTTAAAGGAAAGAATGGGGATCTCTATATGGCTTTTGTGACTTTCTTTTTCTAAAATATTCTTTTTTTCTGCAAAAAAAATCGCAAGGAGTAGTTATGTCCTCTTTTTGCGGTGTTCTTCTAATAAAAGCAATCTGAATTTTGGGTACAACAAGGTTTAAAGAATTATGGGTAAAGTATAATGCGGGAACTCTTCTGGCCGAAGAGCGTATTGTATTTGAGGAGTTATTGTTGTCTCTGAGTGAAGCGGAGATTAGCAAGGTGATTGACGAAACGATTGAGGTCGACATGGGAATCCATTATGCAAGTGATGCTGTGTTCGAGCAGATTGAAGCGCGTGTCGGCAAGGAGGAACCTCGGAATACGCGTCGGTTTGCTTGGGTGCGTTATGCCGCTGCGGTCTTAATTGCAGGCGTATTGTCTGTTTCCATAGTGAAATTGGATTTCTGGAAAGAGGATAATGCCGTGGAGCTAGCTGTCGGCCCTTTGGATATCACTTTGCCCGATGATAAGGCTTTGGTCAAACTGGGGGATGGCTCTGTATTCGTCGTCAACGATTCGCTAGATAGGTTGGAGACGGAGGCTGTCGCTGTAGAGCGAATAGGTGAAGGCGTGTATCGTTTTGATGTGTTGGCTGAGCCGGGTGCAAAGGAGGAGTTTTTATCTTTCTCTACGCCTAAGGGAGTGTCCAACCAAGTTATCCTATCGGATGGTACCAAAATCTGGCTTAATTCGTCATCGCAGCTTTGGGTCTCCTCAAATTATAAACGAGGTACACGTAAGGTAAAATTAGTTGGTGAAGCGTATTTTGATGTGGCTAAGCAGCCGAATTCTCCTTTTGAAGTGGAGTCAAAAGAAACTAAAATTTGGGTTTTAGGGACGGTGTTTAATATTAGATCTCTTGCAGATCAGTCAGAAACTAAAACGACACTATCTGAGGGTTCTGTTCGGGTGTCGCATAAGAATAAGCAGTTGGTGTTGAAACCTGGGCAGCAGGCTATCACCTTGGAGGCCGACGATAGTATAACCATCTTGCAGGTTGATGTGGATCAGGAAGTGGGATGGAAAGAGGGATATTTCCGTTTTTCTGAACAGCCTCTCGAGGTGATATTGAACGAGTTGGCGAGATGGTACGATATTGACGAAGTGGTATGGAAAAAACGAGTACGGTCGAATATTACGTTAAGTTTTGGGCGTACGAGGAGTTTGTCGGATATATTGAAACGAATAGAGCGTGTAGCGAAAGTCCAAATTGAGGTAGAAGAAAGGAGGATCATCGTGAAATAAGGGCCTAAATGATATGAAATAGGTCAGCTCGTTAACAGAAAACGGAAGTGCGCTAACACTTCCGTAAATAGGGTGTTAATCAGCTGATTGTAGCGAACAATAACTAACTTTTTTAACAACCACATTATTTCAAATGTATAAATTATTGACCACAAATGCGGGCATTATTTTGTCGCGCATGAAGAAATTTATTTTCATCATGAAACTTGTCTTTACGGGGTGGCTACTAATGCTTCTCCAGGTTAGTGCATCGACTTATGCACAAAAAGTATCAATCCGAGTCAAGAACGCAAGCTTGAAAGAGGTGTTGAGCCAAATTCAAAAACAGACTAAGTATGATTTTATTTATGATGCCGAGCACATCAAGGCGCTGAAGCCAATTAATATGCAGGTGTCTGATGTAGATTTGAAGGATGTGCTCCATGAGTGTTTGAAAGGACAAGGCTTTGCTTTTTCTTTGGATAACCAGGTTGTAGCTATCGAGCGAATAGCGTTAAAACCAGTTCTGGAACAGCAGCAATCGATAAAGGGAGTCGTAACGGATGAGTCAGGGAAGCCATTGGCGGGTGTTTCCATACGGTTGAAGGCAACAAATATAAACTTGGCACAAACAAATGCTCAAGGAGAGTTTGAGCTGCCAAGTACTGCTTTTAATCAGGATATTGCATTCAGTTTTTTGGGCTATAAAGTTAAAGTGCAGCGTTTGAGCCCTCGAGCAAATGCATACTCGATTCGAATGGAGACAGATGAAGGGGAGCTTGAAGAAGTAGTGATATCTACGGGGATATTTAAAAAAGTCGATAAGAGTTTTACAGGAGCCTCGACTACAGTTACAGCTAAGGAACTACAGCAATTTGGAACTCGAAATCTGGTGACTTCATTACGTAATATTGATCCTTCCTTCAATATTTTGGAAAGCAATCTTTATGGTTCGAACCCGAACAGAATGCCCGAAATCCAGATTCGTGGAAACTCCAGTATTCCCAATGTAGGGGATCTGCAAAATGAATCGCGGGCAGGATTAAATACACCATTGGTTATTCTGGATGGTTTCCAGTCTTCATTGCAGAAGCTTTTAGATATCAATGAAAATGAAGTCGAATCGATTACTATTCTTAAAGATGCCGCGGCAACGGCCATGTATGGATCGCGTGGAGCAAATGGGGTGATTGTGATTACAACAAAACAACCTATTGCAGGTAAGCTTCGGGTTAGTTTTGGTTCTAACTTTAATATCGAAAACCCAGATTTGACAGATTATAACTTGTTAAATTCGAGAGATAAATTGGCATTAGAGAAGATGGTCGGATATTATGACGTGCCTAATGGACCTGCTGCAGATATCTCCCGAAAAAAATATTATAACTATATTCTTAATGAAGTAAACAGAGGCGTAGAGACAGATTGGTTGTCTATCCCATTGCGTACGAGTCTAGGACAACGACATTATTTACGATTGGAAGGAGGGGATAACGCATTGCGCTATTCTGCATCAGCTCAATACAATAATATTTCTGGTGTAATGAAGGGGTCCAACCGAAATACATTTAATGGGGATATTATGCTATCCTACCAATTGAACAATTTTAGGTTCAGAAATAATACACAGATTGCACAGGGGAAATCTAAAGAATCGCCTTATGGAGATTTTGCTGATTATACTAAACTAAATCCCTATTGGACGCCTTATGATCAAAATGGTAAAGTATTAAAACGATTAGGAGATCCAGGGAATGGAACTTATACCGGGGTTTGGGGCGCAACATTGCCGACCAATCCGCTGTACAATGCAACGCTCAATACCTATGATAAAAGTGAGTATTCTGAAATAATAAACAACACCTCTTTCGAGTGGGATATAACCTCTGATATTGTCTTACGAACCCAATTCGGATTGACTAAACGTATTACGCAAAGTGATAAATTTCGTCCAGCAGATCATACCGCTTTTGCAGATTATGGATCTGATGATCTGTTCAGACGTGGCGACTACAAGTACGGGGTAGGAAATGGTCTTAACTATGATGGTAGCTTAAATCTAGCCTATAATAAAGTATTTAATGATAAACACAACGTGTATGCGGCGACGGATTTTAATATACGTCAGATAAAGACCTCGGATTACAGTGTATTGGCGGAAGGTTATACGAATGCACAGCTTGATTTCTTTGGTTCTGCTTTGCAGTATGCACAAGGAAAAGCTCCTGTAGGATTCGAGGACTTTAATAGAGCATTGGGCTTTAGTGGTAATATAAGTTATAGCTACAGCGATAAATACTTTACTGATTTCTTATTTCGGAGGGATGGCTCTTCTCAGTTTGGTTCCAAGAGGAGGTTTGCTCCATTTTGGTCTTTTGGACTTGGATGGAATATTCATGAAGAAAATTTTATGAAAGATGTCTCTTGGGTTAATAGGTTGAAAGTTAGAGGTTCTACAGGTATTGTAGGAGCGCAGAATTTTAGTGCCTATCAAGCGATGACCGCCTATAAATATTATTCAGGGGATAGTTACTTTTCTTGGCCTGGGGTGTATTTGATGGGCTTGGGGAATGATGAACTGAGCTGGCAGCAAACACGGAAAGATAACTTTGGTGTTGATGTAGAACTATGGAATAGACGCATAAAGATAAAAGCAGATCTGTATCAAGAAACAACGGAAGATTTAGTGTCTTCGATTAATCTGCCAGCTTCTAATGGATTCTCCAGCTATGTGGAAAATGTAGGTCGCCTTAGAAATCGTGGTTTTGAAAGTCAACTGACCTTTGTTGTACTGAATAATACAGACGGGGTCTACTGGTCTGTAACTGGAAATCTTTTGAGAAACAAAAATAAAGTCCTAGAGACCTCTCAGGCCCTAAAGGATGCGTTAGTGGCGGTTAAAAATAATAGTACGCTACCAGGGACCGTATACGAGGAAGGATATTCGTCCAATACGATATGGGTAGTACCATCGCTAGGGATAGACCCAAGTAATGGTAAAGAAGTATATCTAGATAGAAATGGAAATCCAACAAACAACTGGGATGGGAATGATGTTGTTGCGGTTGGCTCGACAGAGGCTAAATTATTTGGCAACTTTAGCACCATGATCCGCTATAAAAACTTTACGATGAATGCTGCCTTCCGTTATACGCTGGGAGCACAACAGTATAATAGCACGCTGGCGAATAAAGTAGAAGCTTCTGATTATAAATATCAAATGGATGAACGTGTGTTCTTAGATCGTTGGAAGCAACCTGGAGATAATGCTTTTTTTAGAGGGGTGCAGGTGACTACGCCAATTTATAAGACTTCTCGGTTTGTACAGAAGGAAAATACCTTGGTTTTGTCTAATATAAATCTGCAGTATGATTTTAGAGGACAGCCATGGATGAGTCGTATGGGACTTTCTCACCTGAATATCGCAGGAAATATATCAGAACCGATGTATCTCTCGACAATAAAAAGAGAGCGTGGAACAAACTATCCGTTCTCAAGGCAATTTTCGTTAAGTTTTAGTGCTACATTTTAAAATATAAATAGATGAAAAATTTAATCTATAATCTTATTATCGCATCTCTTCTAGGTACGTCGTGTGATAAATATCTGGATGTAGAACCTCGTAGTCAGATTGAGCTGGATAAGCTATATAAAGAAGAAAAGGGATTTCAGGATGCACTCTCAGGAATATATATTCTGATGAAGCATGAGGATACTTATGGAGCTCGTATGACGCAGACAACAGTTGAAAATTTAATCTCCAACTGGGATGTAACAACAGGAACGGTGGAACAAAAGTTGGGGCTTTTTTCGTATACGGATGCGGATGTAGACAAAGCCCTTTCTGCTATTTTCTCAAAGCAATATGCTACAATAGCAAGTGTAAATGCTTTGTTGAACAACATCGATGAAAGAAAGTCTGTTTTCAAAACAGAGGGGCTGTATAGTATGATAAAAGGAGAAGCCCTCGCAATAAGGGCTTATGTCCACCTTGATATTTTACGGCTCTTTGGTCCTATCCCAACAAGTCCGGCAGAAGGAAGTAGATTGGCTTATGTGACTCAGTTTTCAAAAGCAATCAATGCGCACGTAGAGTTTGATGAGTACAAAAAGATGCTGTTAAGGGATATAGAGGAGTCTACAGCGTTATTGAAAGAAGTAGATCCCATCCTCCATTACTCGGTCTCCGAACTAAGGGAACCGAATAGAGTAGGCGGGGGCGGCTATAGAACTGAGAATGATTTTTTTGCCTATCGTACACTTCGTATGAATTACTATGCGGTAAGAGCACTTGAGGCAAGGGCACAGCTTTGGTTTGGGAATAAAGAACAGGCTTATGTCGCTTCAAAAGAGGTGATTGGGGCAGTAAATACCAATAATAGTCCAAAGTTTAGATTGGGAGTCAGTGCAGATATGAGTGCTGGTGATTATGTCTTGAGAGAGGAGCATATTTTTGGCCTGTATGATAGGGCGATGTTCGACTGGTTTGGTAAGCGCTACACAAGTGGGGTGTTGAAGAAGGGGACAACTGTGACATTGATTAAGAATACATTATTTGGAAATACAAATACCGATATCCGAGAACAGTCTTTATGGATTCTCAATACACTTCCTAATGGAGCCAAAGCTCACATCATTAGAAAATATGAAGTGAAGGATCCGAAGACCGTATTGATGAGCGCGGACTATAAACAGATTCCGATGTTACGTATGGGTGAGATGTATTTGATCGCTGCTGAAACAGCTCCTTTTGCAGAAGGTATTACTTTACTGAAAGAGTTTCGGGATAGTCGTAGTCTTAAATTGACCAATCCAAGCAATGATTTAGAACTAAAACGAGAAATCATTAAGGAATATCGGAAAGAATTTTATGCCGAGGGACAGGGCTTTTTTAACTATAAACGGAACAATGTAGCAAAGGCTGATTTTCTATTCATACCAAATGCTGCTATTGTAAATTATGTGCTTCCGCTACCGAAGGTAGAACCTGTCAGATAGTAATTGTATAAAAACTAAAAACATGAAAGTCATACAAAATATACTTCTCTTGAGCATTGTATGCTCCATTTTTTCCTGTAAAGAGGCAGAGTTTATGCCCTATAAGGATGTAGATCGCATACAGTTTGGACCAACGGACCCTACGAAAATATATCGAAGTGATTATGAGAAGGTTTGGAAGTTGAGCGATACAGCAAAAGCGTACTCTTTCTATACCGAGGAGGCTACCAAATTAGTGGATACAGTCTATTTTCGTATTTATACTTTGGGTAAGGTCCAGAATTATGATAGGGCATTTAAGCTCGTGCAGACTTTAGTAAAAGATGTGGATAATGCTGTGCCCAATAAACACTATCAGGCCTTCGACGATACCAAGGGAGAGCAGCTTTATGTGGTGAAAGCAGGACAATCGCACATGAGGGTCCCTGTGGTATTATTAAGAGATGCTTCTCTTAAATCTAAGCCTTATACCTTACAGTTTGAAGTGATAGCAAACGAGCATTTTCAGCAAGGAGCTCCAACAAACACATGGCGCAGGGTACTGGTAGGTGATCTTTTGTTACAGCCAGCTGCTTGGGATGACTATGCGACAAGGTACTTCTGGGGAAAATATAGTAGGGTGAAACATGAATTTATGATCGAGGTTACGGGACTGAAGTGGGATCAAGAGATGATGTCTAAGCTGGAGTTTGACCAATCGAAGCACTTTGGTACGGAATTGAAAAAAGAGTTGGCGCTTTATAATAATGCGCATCCAGGTGAACCCAAAGTAGATGAATTCGGAGATTTGATTGTGTTTCCATAATAAACTGAAAGTAGACATGAAAAGAATAAATATAATAGGTGCTCTCGTCGTGTTGCTGACGTTTGGGCTAATGGGATGTGATAAAGATACGAACAGCAATGACCTTGCTGAGGCGGAGATCATCAAAGTAGAAGGACTGCAGTCAAGCTATAGTGTGACTACGGATGTCGATGTGTTGGATATTAAATTGGATGTAACCTCAAGCCTTCCTAATGCTCAATTTGAGTATGTATGGGCTATCTACCCCACGAGTGCTGAGGGGGCACTATATCGATTGGATACGATTGCAAGAACAAAAGATTTGAATTATGCCATTAAATTGGCTGCTCAGGAATATCAGTTGGTGAGTATTGTGAAAAATCAGAGGACTGGACTGACAAAGTATACGGATGTCCCTCTGGTGGTCAATACGGAATATACCCGAGGATGGTATGTGCTGAAAGATGATGGCATTAATTCAGATTTGGATCAGTTTTTTACGGAAGGAAGTATTGTGCCTAGCGGTAAGAAGAATGAGAATGTTTTCAGTAGTGTAAATGGACGACCTATCGAAGGCAAAGGATTGAGACTTACTTATTTTTCAGATTACCGATCAACAGTCGTAACAGAAACCCCTGCAAATACCAAAACACTGTTTGCAGGAACAGAGAAGAATATTTCTGCGATCCATATTAATACACTGAAAGAGTTCCGAGATAAAAATACAATCTTTTGGGGAGCGAATGCTGTAAACAAGGATATGGTAACCTTTATGGCTTCGTCAACATGGTATATGATGAATAATAACCATATACATGGTATTTCAGGACCAAATTCAGGTTTTTTTGGAAGTTCGTCTATGCGCGATGATAGCAATACACCACATGAGCTATCGCCTTATTTTTTAACTTCTGGAAATACTACTCCTTTTCTATTTGATAATACAAGCAGTTCATTTGTTTTTGCACTGAATGCACCTGCCGTATTGTCGAGTATGACTGATAAGGCCGATACAAAACTCTCTGCAAAGAACAATAATCAAAGAATGTTGTACATGTCGTATCAAGATAGATTGTACGATGGCAATCTGTATAAATATTTTGCGCGAGGATGGGCTTTGTTTGAGGATAAGACGACTTTGAAGAAGACTTTGGGGTATTTGGAACCTAGAGACGCACAGATGTCTATAACGACATATCCTGTGGATGTAAATGCGAAGTTGAACAATTCTTCAAAACATAGCTTACTCGTCGAATCAGAAGGCTTTATATACTTTGTGCACAATGGTAGAGATGTGTATAGCCATGCGTTGACGAGCGGAAATGAGGTGCTTCAGTTTTCGGTGCCAGGCAATGAGGAGGTTACTTTTATACGGCATCGCAAGTATAGTGAAACAAACTATGGTTACGACTATGTGATGATCGGAACAAAGGTTGGATCTAATTATAAGGTACGTATGTTTCAAAAGCAGGCAGGTAATCTGTTGCCAACTCCGGTTTTTGTATTGGAAGGAAAAGGGGCTGTTAGAGACGTCATGTATATATCTCCAACAGTAAGTACATCTACATATCCAACAGGTTATTAAATTGGAGCTAAGCGCTTTTGTGAATATAAAATAATGTTAAACAGATTGCCCCAAACAGAAACTGCGTTTGGGGCAATGTTTTTTTAGAAAATGAAGAGAATATATAACTGGTTAATGGTGTGGTGCTGTGTTTTTCTTATGCCACACTTGTCTATCGCGCAGCGGGATAGTTTGTCTGTCAAGTTACACCTATCGAGGGAATTAGATAATACACCATCGGAAGCAGTACTCGTTTTTACTGATGATAATGGGAATAGGTATCGCTTTTCAGCAGTTGGGAAGGAGAATCGTTACGAGATAAGGGTGCCTAAACAACAGCGTTGTACAGAAGCTGTGTTACAGTTGGAGTCGAAGAATGGAAAGCATAATCTGGCAATGGCTAGACCATTGTCTTTGTTGATAGATAGCATTGATGTTTGTGTGGATGCCTTGGCTACTGAATTGGAATTTGCAATGGTCTCTGGAGGCAAAGAAAATGAAAGTTATAGTGTACTGAGGATGTCGACAGCAGAGATAAACCGAAAAATGCAAGAACTGTATTTGCCTTTGAGCAGACAAGAGGTGAAAGCGAGCTCTGCCGAAGGGGAGTTGATTTTTAAAGAGATAGCTGCCCTAGCTCAAAGAGAGGCAGAGTTACAAAAGGGTTTTATTCGAGATAATCCGTCGCTTTACGTCAGTATGATGTTATTGTATAGGATGAAAAACAGATATACTTCTGGCGATTATGCTAGTGCATTTGAGGCATTGGATAGGCTTTACAAGGAGACAAAGATGGCCGTTGAAATGGCGGCAATGATTCAGAACGAAGCTGTAACATCAGTTGGTACACCGGCTATTGGATTTGAAAGGACTACATCGCAGGGAATTAATTTCAAGCTGGAAGATTTGAGAGGACAGGTGGTGTTGATTGATTTTTGGGGTAGTTGGTGTGGTCCATGTAAGGTTAGTATGCCACACTTGAAAGGTTTGTACAGTAAGTATAAAGAGAATGGATTTGAAATCGTTGGGATAGCGCAAGAACACGGTAAGACTCTTGAGGTATCTAAAAATAGTTGGAATAAGGCAATTGCCGAATTAGGGTTGGAGTGGATTAATGTGCTGAATAATGATGGAAAGGAGCAGTTTGATATTGTCAAAGCTTATCATGTAAGAGGATTTCCCACTAAGATTCTTTTAGATGAAGAGGGCAAAGTGCTTTTGCGCGTAACGGCTTCGGCTACGGATGATATAGACCGAGCTCTACAGGATATTTATGGTTTTTAGGTGAGATGTTAGGAGAAGCAATATCGGGATAGCTGTATACGGCATTCTCTTTTTTTGGTAAGATACTTTGAGCAAATTTCTTATTTTTAAAATAAGAACACAGAAATCATGATTTTATCCCAAAAGTATCTTGTGGTAGTGATTGCCGTATTGGCGTGGTTTGCAGTGATTGTGCAACTCTCGATGGGGATCCGTAATACGTCTTTGGATACGGGTACCTATCTGGTTCGATTTTTCAGTTATTTTACCATATTGACCAATTTGATGGTTGCACTAGGGAGTACTAGTCTGTGGCTTTTCCCTCAAAATGCAATGGGGGTATTCTTTGGAAAGGAAAGGATATCGACAGCACTGACGCTATATATTATTATCGTTGGCCTTGTTTATAATGTGGCGCTAAGGTTTTTATGGCAACCGCAGGGGATGGCGAGGCTTACAGATGAATTATTACATTCGGTAGTACCATTGCTGGTTTTGCTTTATTGGTGGCGCTCTCCAAAAAGGGAGGTATTACGATTGAGGGATATCTCAGGCTGGCTCGTTTATCCGTTTATATATCTCTTGTATACGTTGGGCCATGGTGCTATTTCGGGATTCTACCCGTACCCATTTGTGGATGTCAATGTTTTGGGGATAACTAAGGTGTTAATGAATTGTGGGGTCGTAGCGCTGATCATAGTCTTGTTGGGGGCACTATTGATAGGTATTGCGCGGTGCCAGCATACCAAAGGCGGTAATTAGTAGCTTTTCTTTCTTTTGTTTAAAAATTGTTTACTTTGATTAATATATACTTAACCTGTATATAACACACAGTTGAAATCTGTACGCTATTTTAGCAGAGATTTTGATGTCGTACCAAGTCCTAAAAATCAATGAATAAATAGTAACTAATACGCTAGAGCGCCGTGTATAATCCGATAGAAGAACTTAAAGCAGGAAATGAGGCTGTCTTGGTATACGTCATCGAACAGTATGCTGATGGCTTATATCGTCTCGCTTTTTCGCTGTTAAAAGATCAGTTTGAAAGCGAGGATTTGGTTCAGGAGGTAATTATCAGGCTTTGGAACGAACGTCACAACCTAGAGGGATACGCAGAGATATGGCCACTGCTGTATACGATGGCCAAGCGCTTGAGTTTGAACCGGCTTCGAGACAAACACATGAAGACTAAGCGAGAGGGGATAGAGGTGTTGATGAATCATGGGACAGCGTATAGCAATCAGGATGGGCATGTGGCCGAAATGATGAGGCTTGAACAACAGGTGGTGGATGTGCTTCCGACAAAGCAAAGAGAGGTATATCTCTTGAGTCGTAAGGAAGGGCTCAGCTACAAAGAAATCGGTGAGAAACTAGAAATTGCACCCAATACCGTAAAAAACCATTTGGTGCAGGCGCTGAAAACGATGCGGCAATACTTTCAAAAGTTTGGCTATTATATCTTTTTAATTTTTTTCAATCTACACTAGTCCATCTCTTCTTTTTCTGTGTTTTGCTAATGTAACCATAGGCATTACATGAAAGAAAATAGATTGAGGTGGCTCCTCAGTAAACATATTACTGACCAATTGTCGTCAAAAGAGCTTGATGAGATGCTTGCATTGGTCGATGAATTGGGAATAGAACAATACGAACTATTGCTGGATGAACTATTGGAGGCCTCGGAGGAGAGGTCGTCTTATATGATTTCGTCGGATCAAAAATCTAGACTGATTCACAACGTATTGGACGCTGTTGGAGAGAAGCCTTCTATACGAAGAAATAGAATTGTCCTTCCTATTTTGAAATGGGCTTCGATAGTGGTTTTGGTCGGAGCTGTTTCTCTATATTTTTTACGAAATCGTAATGATAAGAGCCTGCAGGAATACTATAGTGAGGTAGAAGAGACACCTTCAGATATATGGATGACCCGAGATAGTCTACCGCGATTGACTCTGGATAATGGAAAAAGTTTTGTCATTAATACACAAGAACAATCCTTGTTGCATAACAATGGGCTGGAGCTGCAGTTAGATAAAGAGAACCACGTGCTTATTCAACCCCGAAGCGGAGCGGAGGCGGTGCAGAACCTTTGTTATTCCACTCCGAAAGGATATACCAGTAAGGTCCTTTTGGTCGATGGGACCAAAGTATGGCTCAATAGTAATACGAAGATTTATTACCCAACAGCATTTGCCAAAGGCGAACGGAGAGTTCGCTTGGAAGGGGAAGCTTATTTTGAGGTAAGTCATGATGAGGCACAACCATTCTATGTCGAATTGGGGTCTGCTAGTATTAAGGTTTTAGGGACTTCTTTCAACGTATCGAACTATGGGACGGCAAAAGCAACAACTACAACCTTGCTCACGGGGAGTGTCGAGATTCAAAATGCCCAAAGTCGGATGATGCTAAGGCCAGAGGAACAGGCGATTGTTACTTCATCACAGTCCACGATTCAAAAGAAAAGAGTAAATGTAGCAGAGTATACGTCGTGGATGAACGATTATTACCTATTTAATGATAAAACAATACAGGAGATATTGGCTACGATTCAAAATTGGTATGATATCGATGGAGTGGACATTCAGTTTTCTGACCAGGAGCTGTATACAGGGACTTTGAGACGTCGTAAGTCGCTACGGAGTGTACTCGAGCACTTAGAAAAAATAAGCAACTTAAAGATTGAGTTACAAGGAAGGAGGGTCATTGTCATGAAATAGTTCTTGTACACAATTAGGTTGAAAGAGGCCAAGAACGCTGGAACCGTTCTTGGCCGTATGGGAGATTCCAATTACAACCAGGAAAGATGCAATTATTAACGAATAACCCTTAAACAAATGTATAAAAAAAACAATTGTTCATATTGCCTATATCGGCAGTTTTTACTAAAACTGTTCCTTATTATGAAATTTTTATTTCTGTTCCTAGCCCTACTACTGTCTCATGCACAGGCCGAAGTCTTTGCCCAAAAGATTTCTATCCGAGCAAAGAACAAACCTATCAAGGATGTCTTGATGGAGATCCAGCATAAAACAGGGTATGATTTTTTCTATAAAAACAACACCTTAAAAGATGTGAGGACAGTATCTGTGAACCTCCACAATGCGGATTTGGCGAAAGTGTTGAACGCTTGTCTGACAGGACTTCCCTTGAAATATGAAATAGACCAGAAGACGGTGCTAATCACCCGAAAGGGAGAAGTGGTGTCTACAAAAAGAGAGTTTCAGAAGATGGTCTCTGGTACCGTGTTGGACGAAAATAGCCGTCCTCTTTCTGCTGTGAGTGTACGGGCCGTAGGGCAGACTGTAGTCTTGGCACAGACAGATGAACGTGGGGCATTCAGTGTGTCTGTAGAAAGTACTGTAAAGCAGTTGGCTTTTAATAGTATCGGTTATGAGGAGCTTGTGGTAGACCTGAAAGATGATAGCCCCCTACGTGTACAGATGCAACGGGCACTCAATACGCTGGATGAGGTAGTGGCTCTTGGATTTGGCGTAAAGCAGAAGAAGATAACGTCGACAGGATCTGTTGCTACAATATCGAACAAAGAGCTGATGCAAAGTCCGACCAGTAATATTACGAATGCGCTAGCTGGGCGTCTGCCGGGATTGATTACTATGCAGAGATCGGGGGAACCGGGACGTGATAAATCGGACCTCTATATCCGTGGAGTAGCTACATTGAATAGTGCTTCACCTTTGGTCACCATCGATGGTGTACAGAAGGACTATGCTGCAATCACGACATTAGATCCTAATGAAATCGAAAATATCACCATTTTAAAGGATGCTTCGTCGACGGCTCTGTATGGGGTGAAAGGGGCAAATGGGGTAATTATTGTTACCACGAAACGCGGCGTGGAGGGAAAGTCTAAGATTACCCTCCGGACCCAGACTGCGGTACAGTCACCGACACGTATTCCTAGATTTTTGGGTTCTTATGATTTTGCAACCTTGTATAATGAAGCTTACTTGAATGATAATCCCACAGGCGCACAGATACCTTATAGCGAGGAAGCCCTCGAAGCATATCGTACCGGGTCAGACCCTTTGAAATATCCAGATGTAGATTGGGCCAAAGAGCTGCTTCAAAACTCGCTGAGCTCGCAGTCCAACTTCAGTATGAGTGGAGGGAATAAAAAGATAAGGTATTTTGTCAATGTAGGTTATATGCATCAAGGAGGAATTTATAAAATTGAAAAAAATGATCTCTATAATAATAATTTCGAACTGAAGCGCTACAATTTTAGAAATAACCTTGACATTGATTTTGATGACGATCTGTCCATGACGTTGAATCTCTATGGAGCTATCGAAGACCGGAACTATCCCAATGTATCGGCAGCGACCATGTTTGGCGCATTGATATCACGGATTCCTCCAAATGCTTTTCCAATAAAATATCCAACCGGTTATTGGGGCTTACATGCTACAGGTTATTCAAGTCCACATGCGTTGCTGAATGACTCAGGTTTTTCCCAAGAGTTTAATTCGTCCTTATCGGGAATGGCTAGCATGACACGGAAATTGAATTTCATAACGGAAGGATTATCGATTAAGGGAAGTTTTGCCTTTGATGGGTATTTTAAGAATACGTTCAAACGGTCCATGAATGTGCAGAAGGCTGTATACTTAGGGTCTGGCGATTATAACGATCCCTCCAACTATATGTATAGGGATATCGACTCTCCATTAAGTGCACCTTCGTCAAGTTATGGGCAGAATCGTGATGTATGGGTAGATGTAGGCTTTAATTATAACCGTTCTTTTGGCAAGCATAATCTGATTGGTTTATTATTGGCCAATAGACAGCAAAAGGTCTTGGGGGGAGAGATCCCATATGTGTCCCAAGGGCTGGTAGGACGTGTGGCGTATAACTATAATGACCGTTACTTTGCGGAGTTTAATGCTGGGTATAGCGGAACGGATAATTTTGCGAAGGAGAATAGATATGGTTTTTTCCCTGCTCTTTCTGCGGGTTATATCGTGCTGCGCGATCATGATCTGTTCAGCCTCCTGAAAGTTAGGGGGTCGTATGGTATTTCAGGAAATGATCAGCTGACCGTGACCAATAGACGCTGGTTGTTTATCGAAGAATATTTGGCAGCTTCTGGTTATTCTTTCGGAGAAACGCTCTCTGGTATCGGTGGGATAGGGGAAGGGCCGCTGGCAAATAGGCTTGTATCCTGGGAAAATGCCTATCGGGGCAACATAGGGTTGGATGTCAACCTTTTTGGCAACGGTATGTTGAATGCAACGTTGGATTTCTTCCATGAGAAGCGTAAGGATATGTTAGTGTTGCCACAGAGTATTCCCTATATGTTGGGGATTCCTGCGTCGAATTTGCCTCCTGCCAATTTTGGAGAGACTGAAAACAAAGGATTTGAGATTGAACTGAATCATCATAATAGAATTGGTAATGTAACATATTTTGTGTCCGCTAATACTTCTTTTGCTCGCAACAAGATCTTGGCTATGGACGAGGAGACGCGATTATACCCCAACTTGTATAAGACAGGGCAGCGTATTAATCAAGAGTTCGGATTAAAAGCCCTTGGTTTCTTTGAAAGCCAAGAGGATATCATTACGAGTAGACCGCAGACCTTTGGCAAGGTAATCCCTGGAGATCTTAAATACTATGACGCCAATGGCGACGGGGTAATCGACAATAATGATGTAATGCCTATTGGAAAAAGTACCATACCAGAATGGATGTTTGGTTTTTCTGGAGGATTAAATTATAAAAGCTTTGATTTTAGCTTTTTGATTCAAGGTGCAGCAGGTTATACCTATACCCGACAGTTGGAAACGGCCTATGAATTTTATAATGGGGGTAAGGTGATGGAAATACATAAGGATCGCTGGACACCACAGACGGCCGGAACAGCCTCCTATCCTGTACTCCACCTCGGTTTTAACGATAACAACCATAGGGCATCGTCTTTTTACAATCGTAAAGGAGATTATATACGGTTGAAGAACCTGGAGTTGGGGTATACATTCAAGAACGTACAGTTGTTTGGGAGTAAACGCGTGGATAATATCCGGTTGTATACCAATGGGATGAACCTATTTACGTGGGACAGTACGGAGGGGGATTTTGATCCAGAATCACCTGGAGGGCGGTATTGGACTTATCCGCAGGTTAAAGTTTTCAATTTTGGACTTTCTACAAATTTTTAACCATGAGAATTAGCTTTTTTTTAATATGTATATGGCTCTTAGGTAGCTGTTCTAATATCGATAAGTATTTAGATAAAGCAGAGTCGGGGGGAATGACCATTGAACAGGTTTTTGGAGATTACGTACAGGCAGAGAAATTTTTAGCCAATGTGTATTCGCGGTTGCCAGTGGATTATAGCAACAAATATAGTAATGCATCGGACGATTCGGAAAGTCCACATGCGACATCTGCTGAGAATCAAATCAATAATGGGGTATATTCGCCATCAAGCAATCCTTTTAATAATTGGACCGCTTCTTATCAGGCAATACGGGCTGCTAATATCTTTTTGAAATATGCAGATCTGATTCCGGTCATCAATGCGGACCAGCAGGATGGAAAACCAAGAATGGTGGCCGAAGCTACTTTCCTGCGCGCTTATTTTTATGCAGAAATGTTTAGGCGTTGGGGCGGTGTCCCCTTGTTGCTGGAACCTATGGAGATCACTGATAATCTACAACAGGAGAAGGCGACAGCAGAAGAGTTGGTAAGTTTCATTGTGAGCGAGCTGGATAAAGCTGCGGCCGTTTTACTGGTGGAATATCCTCCCCAGCACAAAGGACGTGTAACCAGAGGCGCAGCCTTGGCCTTGAAATCGAGGGTGTTGCTGCATTATGCAAGCGCTTTGCACAACCCACAACAGGATATCGAACGCTGGAAGAATGCTGCTGCGGCTGCCAAAGCAGTAATGGATTTGGGATATTATGAGTTGCATAACGACTACAAAGGTTTATTCCATACGCGTAATAGCAAGGAAATCATATTCCAAAATACCAGCAATTATACCGATTTTACATTGCAGACTTTTGTGCCCTCTTTAAATGGGCAGGTCGGAATTACTCCTTTGCAGAATTTAGTAGATGCTTATGAAATGACCAATGGAGAGTTGCCCTTCTCGGATGATAATCCAGGGATAAAGCCGACGGTGAACCCCGCTTCTGGCTATAATCCGGATAACCCTTATATCAATCGAGATCCCCGGTTTTATATGACCATTTTATACAACGGCTCTCGTTTTAAGCAGAAGGATATATTTACCTATGTGGGAGCACCCGCAGATGGGTTGAATGGAGGATTCAATAATACCTCTACGGGATATTATCTGGCAAAATTGGTGGATGAGAATGCGAGCCGTACACCGAGTGTGGTCAATGGTACTTATTACTGGACCTATATACGGTACGCAGAGGTATTACTCGATTATGCTGAGGCATTGAATGAGTCTCTTGCTGAGCCTAATAATGAGGTGTACAATGCAATAAATAAGATTCGTAAACGGCAAGGGGTGAATATGCCGAACCTGCCGCTAGGGCTAGACAAAAATGCGATGCGTAAGCGTATCCGCAACGAGCGCCGTATTGAACTGGCTTTTGAAGGACATCGTTATTTTGATATAAAACGTTGGCGGATAGGTACACAGGTGATGCCGAATGCTTATGGTATGCAGATTAATAGGGACGGTAGTGGAAAGTTCGTGTACGAAAGGTTTTTGGTCGAGAATAGAGTATATCAGGTGCATTTTGATCTTTTCCCTATTATGCAGACTGAAATCAATAGAAATATAAAGCTAATTCAAAACCCAGGTTACTAGTATTATGGATAGAAGATCGTTTTTACAATCAGTAGGTGCAATAACCTTATTTGCGGCTTGTGGCAAATCAAAAGATATTATACCGGAAGAGGTAGACAATACTGTCTTATTCCGCTTTGCTTTGGCATCTGATGTTCACTTTGGCGAAGCTGAAACAGATTATATCAATCATATCAATGCCGTGAAGTCCGGATTTACAGCTTTTCAAAAAAACAACCCCTGTTCTTTTTTTGTGCTGAATGGAGATATTATTCATAATGACCCCAAATTTCTCGAGCCTGCTTATGAAGCTGTAAAGGGCTTACACGAAAAGCTGTATGTCACGCAAGGTAACCACGATCGTGTCTCAGATGCGGTATGGAAAGCTACATGGGGACATGACTTGGATTTTGATGTATCGTATGGAGAATATGGTTTTATTTTTGGAACTACTTCGGACTCGGTCGGGACATTGAGCTGCCCAAATCTAGTAAAGCTGAAGACCATGCTGGATAAGCATAAGCAAAAGAGGCATGTCTTTATATTTTGGCATATCCACCCCCATGGCAGCATGCAGTGTACTGGGGTAAAAGAACTTCTTGCCGAATACCCTAACGTATGTGCGGTTTTTAATGGGCATGACCATAACGACGAAAGTATACATACAGTAGCTAATATTCCTTATATGTTTAACGGCCGTGTGGCGGGTAGTTGGGGGTCATTTGATCGGAATTTTAGGGTCGTTGAGATAACTAAAAATACCGTGGTTACTTACCTGATGACGCCGCATAGCAAGAAAAAACAAACCACTTTAAATGTTTAAGAAATGAAATATCAACATTATATATTTATCGCTATATTCTTGATGCTAGGGAGTTGCTCAAAGTATGAGTTTGCCCGTTCGGGACAGAACCCTGAGCCCTTTACCAAGGCTGTTGACATCGCGGATTTGGTGTATTTAAAAGAGAAAAGTGCAAAAGAAGTTTTTCCTGATGGCTTGTACATACAGGCTACTGTACATGGTATATTTGGGAATATGCTATACCTTTCTGACAACTCCGCTTATGCACTACATGGACAAGTGGATGACATATCTACATTGAAAATCGGAGATCTGGTACGTATTTCGGTGGGAGGTAACAGTTTGAACACTGGGGCGCAAAGTTATAGATTACAGAATGAGAGCTCGGTCAAATATGTGGGTACAGGGTTGATTACACAAACCATCGCTAGTCTTGGGGATGTGCTTGAGTCTCCTATATCCTATAGCTCCAAACGGGTAGGAATCGAGTCTCTCGAAGCGATAACGCTGTTGGAGGAAAGAGATAATGGCAAGTATTATAGCTTCGAGTCAGGAGGAAAGCAGGCTCAGCTATTTGTGCCACAAGCGTTGGACTACCACATGCCGGCAACTCTAGTTTCTATTTACGGCTTTTTAAGACAGGATCAGGGAGCGGCGGTTTTTCATATCAATGCAGTAGCGGATATGAAGGAAGTATATGTGGAGCCTACGATGATCGAAAAGATAATGAATAACAGTACGTTGGTGAAGTCGTTGCTCCAAGCGACTGAGGTCGAAGTGGCCCCTGGGGTCAAGTTCTCTCAATTCAGTTATACCAATTCTGCTGACCTATTGACGTCAGCTTCGGTATTTGAGGTGGATTTGAATAATGCGGATGTCAAGATAGAGCCCGGAACACCCAATAATAGTGCTCCTCCAATATCCGTCTTACAACCTCTGGCCGTCATGGCACAACATAAAAATGATTTTTATCAAGGTTCTTGGCGGGTGTTGGCCGCAATATCTGGAGACTTTTATAGTTCAAGTACTAATCCGACCAGTTATATCTCTAACGGTCCTTTGGTGAAAAACGGAGAGATCCTTAAATCGGATTTTATCGGTACCACAGACAATTTCTTTGGGGTATTGAAGGATAAGGAAGGATTTGTAATAGGCGGAAGGCAAGAGTTCGATCAGGTTAAAAATAAGCTCGAGCAAGCTGTCGGTGGCCGGATTATTCTCCAGGATGGAAAAGACGTTTCATTAACAGCTATTCGTGAACCTCGACCGGCCATCGGTTATACTAAGAATAATAAAGTCTACCTGTTTGTCGGGAACGGACGTATGCTTTCGGTATCTAATGGATATACGCCTGCAGAAATCGCAGAGCTGATGAAAGCCTTAGGCTGTGATGGCGCGTTGTATATGAACGGTGGTGGTGCTACAGTGGGGGTTTTAGAAGGTCAGGGAGGGACATATGAAAAGTTCTCCCAAAGTCACGCGACGAACGCAACACATAATCCGTCTCTAGCATCGGCCTGGATGATTGTAACAAAAAGATAAAATGGGAATTAAAATCAAAGGAGGAGCAGCAACGGTGCTCCTCCTCTTTAGTCTAAACGTACAGGCTCAGTCTCCTCATAACTATTGGGGAAATACGGACGGTTTTATGCGCGAACAAGCATCGGAAACTTTCAAGCTGATACAGGAATTACTGGCAAAAGAGCCGCCATCTGCTAAAATCGGACTGTTGCGACGCTCTGCATTACTCCACATGGACTGGGTACTGCACGACACACGGTTGGATAATTCGGAACCGATAAAGAATTTTTTGCGGGACCGTATAGTTGGGGTGATCGAGGATATGAAAGAGCCTGTGAAAAAGGGAGCAAAGGTCTATAAACTCTATAATCATTCCTTTATCATTAAAACGAAAAGTGTAACCATTGCTATTGATTTGGTGAAAGGAGGAAAGGGTGAAAACGCATTAATAACTGACAGTCTGATGCACGAATTGGCGAATGGTTGTGATGTTTTATTGATTACGCACGAACATACAGACCATGCTGATGTGGAGGTGGGAAGGATATTTGCAGAGGCGGGAAAGCCGATAGTTGCTCCTACAGGTATGTGGGCTAACGAGACCGGTGTCAGCTATATGCGCGCAACGGATGTATTGCAGGAGCGAATAGGTTTGACGCAAAGCCGATTTATAGACTTGAAGGTATATCCAGGCTACCAAGGGCGAGTATTGAACAATGTGTACAAGATCTGTACACCGGAAGGAATCACCATTGCCCATACCGGTGATATGTCGGCCTCTGTCATGAATAATTGGCTTGACAATAAGGAGGAGGATAATGTCGATGTCCTGTTGTTACATAGTTGGGCGCAACCTGTGATGTCTTTTGTGACAAAATTTAAACCTAAGATTTTAGTAACAGGACACGAAAATGAACTCCATCACAGTATCGACCATAGAGAACCGTATTGGTTGAATTATAGACGAATGGAAGGTGTCAATACGCCAATCGTATATATGACTTGGGGAGAGTGGTTTAACGTTTATTAGTGTCTGTAGCGTGGGATTTGTAGAAGTTTGATGCTGTTGAGTTGATGCGTGTACCAGCTATTTGGGACACGCATCAATTTTATTCCTCAATGAGTATCCGTTTAAAATGGATAGATAGATGTTTACGCATGGCTTCCCGTAGTGCATCTGCGTCTCTTTTTTTAATAATTTGTAATAATTCGCGATGGGAAATGAATCCATCTTCGGGCTGGGCCGATATAATGATTTTGCTTTTGTGAACGTATTCAAAAATAGGAATCAGCATGCGCTGAAAATCTATAACGGTTTGATTTTTTGTGATTTCATATAATCGACCGTGGAAGTTGATCTCATGATCTATCTCAAAAAGAGTCTCATCGGAATGTACTGGCTCATTTTGTATGATAGTTTCAAGGTCTTGAATGTCTTCTTCTGTAATACGCGCAATAATGGAATCAGCAAGTCCAACTTCAATAATTAATCGCAACTCAAATATTTCTTTTAAGGTCTGAGGTAATAAGACATGCGGATTGAGTATGCGTTTGATTGGGTTAATTACATCAGGATTAACCAAAACGGCTCCTTTATGCTTCTTTGATTCTATTAATCCTATGGTGCGCAGACGTAATAGAGCTTCACGAACGACCGTCCGGCTCACTCCAAACAATTCGGTCAGCTCCAGTTCTTTAGGAAGACTATCGCCTATAGAAAGCTTCTTGCTATTGATTAAGTCAATCAGCTTTTCTTCCACTTTGTCCACAAGACTAGTGGTATCAATATTATAACTCATTTATATTTTTTTTTGATAACTATAAATTACTTCTTATACTTGCGTTATGTAATACATAATACTTTTTATGTATAGCGTAAAGATAATAAAACTAATTATGATAAGATGTAAATTAATTTTTTTATTAGGCTTGGTAGGTATTGGTACCGTTAGTTACGCACAAACAGTACTGCAAGGGAAGATAGTTGATGAACAGACAAAGTCATTGTCAGAAGCTAGTATCCGTAACCCCAAGCTGAGTCTACAGGTCAAAGCTGATGCTTTGGGGGCATTTAACATCAGAGGTGATATCGGGGACACCCTGTACGTCAGTTGTGTAGGCTATGAACCATTATTGTATCGAGTAGATAGAGAAAAAGGCATTCTGATAGCGCTCGTGTCTCAAAACCTCATGATTGATGATGTGGTCGTAGTAGGCTACGGAACCCAAAAAAGATCAAAGCTCTCTGGTGCGGTATCGAGTGTGAATAAGGAAGCGCTGCTTTCGGCACCTAATACGAATGCTGCCACCGCTTTGCAAGGAACGGTATCAGGTTTACGTGTTCAACAGACAACCGGAGACCCTGGAGCATCGCCGACAGTCTCCTTCCGAGGCGGGACGGAGTTTAACGGGAAAGGAGCCCCTTTGTATGTTGTAGACGGAGTAATAGTCCCTTCTCTATATGGAGTCAATTCGAGCGACATCGAAACTATTGATTTATTGAAGGACGCCGCTTCGACTGCAATTTATGGAGCGCGGGCTTCTAATGGTGTTGTTTTAGTAACGACAAAAAAGGGCAAGAAAGGTACGACAAAAGTAGAGTACCAATTGAAGCACGCCAATAATTATATCAGACGTAATCCCGTGACTTATCTAGATGCGGCGGATTATATTATATGGAACAGACAGGGGATAGCGAGCCGATATCAAGCCAATATTGCCGATGGTAATACCAGTCAGGCCAATAGTACGGCCAATCAGATGAACTCAGCATCTTGGGGGTGGACAACAAATCCTTCCTATGGGTTTTCGGACGGGAAGTATACCACGCAGCTATTGTCTGATCAAAATAGACATTTTCTAGGCCAACAGGGATGGAATCTTTTAGTCGACCGGAACCCTATAAAGCCCTATTTGGCAGATTCTATTATTTATAAAGGTGTTGGACAGCGGGAGTTAGAGGATCTGATTCTGCAGCAGAGCAATTATAATGAGCATTACCTCAACTTTTCCGGAGGCTCAGATATTTCTACTTTCAACCTTGGTATAGGTACGGTGAAGGATGTGGGAATGGTCGTTGGCTCAGAGTTGCAACGACATAATATTAATTTTAATGGCGGGCTGAAGGTTAATAAGGACCTGACGGTGAATGTCAATTTAGCGGCCTATTCCTTGTCATCAACACCATCCTTTGTAAATGCCTCCAGTACAACTAACATTGGGGGTGTGATTCAGCGATTTGGCGGGGCGGCGCCTACGCTTCGACTATATGATGACGTGACAGGAGAGCCTATTCCAGGAGGAGATGCCAATGGTATAGCTAATCCATTGTATTTCAAAGATATTTATCAGAATAAAACAGGCGAGAATAGATTTTCGGGAGGTGTGAATCTAGAGTATCGTATTCTTGATAACCTGAAGCTAATCGGAAATGCAAATGGCTTTCTTCGTTTTAATGAAACGGACGAGTTTACCAAAGCTTATCAGAATGGATCTAGGGGAGATATGATTACGACCAGAAATGCAGCCTTTGGAAGGAATAAGACACAGCAATATACGCTGAATAGTTTTCTTCAATATGACAAGTCTTTTGGCTTACACAACCTGAGTGCATTGGCAGGAGGGGAATATTTTGAATATAAGCATTTTACAGCTTCTGCTAAAGGAATGGGGGCTGCAACCGATTTTATACCATGGCTGTCTGCATCGACGGAAGCCGTTGGTGTACCCAGTTCGGCTTTTAGCCAATGGGAACGGATGGTGTCAGGTATAGCGAGGGTTGGATACGATTATGATTCTCGAATATTGTTTACGATGAACTTACGTTATGATGGTACATCCCGACTGAGCGATAACAAATTTGGCTACTTCCCGGGAATGTCTCTGGGATGGAATATGCATCGGGAACAGTTTTTCAAGGAATCCGCGCTATCAGATATTATTAGCACTTTAAAACCAAGAGTCAGCTGGGGGCAAAACGGTAGCGTAAGTACTGTTGGTTATTTTGATACGGATGCTCCTTTTGGAAATGTTGGGACCTATGACGGCAATGCAGGGGTAGGACCTGCAGGATTCGTAAATACAGCTCTTAAGTGGGAGAAGGTATCTTCGACCAACTTTGGGGTAGACTTGGGCTTGTTAAATAACAGGTTGAACTTTAATGTAGACTATTTTGTAAGGGATGTGTATAATAAAGTAGCTTCTCTAGGTATCCCGTCATGGACTGGATATAGCAATTATACGACAAATCTTGGACAACTGAGGAATAAGGGGATAGAGATAGAGGCACAGGTGTATGCCTTAAGAAATCACAATGGTTTTGATTGGAAACTAGGAGGTACTTTTACGCATGTGAAAAACTATGTCGTAGAGCTACCTAATAATGGGTTGGATGGCAACAGACAGAGTACAACAGAGGTCTGGAATCCTAGAAATTCACAATATGAGCAGGTAGGCGGCCTGTATGAGGGAAGAAGGGTTGGGTTGGATGAGGTATGGGCCTATGTTTATGATGGTATATATAGATCACAAGAGCAGCTAGATGAAGATGCGCTGTTGTACAATTCGAACCTATCGTATTCTAATAAGACGTTGAAATTTTTGGGTGATGCACGATGGAGAGATCTGAATGAAGATGGCGTAATCGATTCTTATGATAGGGTGTATGTGGGAAGGACCACACCTACTGTCCAAGGGGGATTCCATAGTAATTTAACATGGAAGGGTGTCGGTTTGTATACGCAGTTTGATTATGCCCTAGGCTTTGTGATTCTTGATCAATCATGGCTGAGGGGCATGGGGCAGGCCCAAGGCAGTGCTAATATGCCAATAGATGTGAAACACACTTATTCGGAGTATACGCCGACAGGAACATTGCCGCGCTTTTATTGGGCTAATTATGGTGGTAATTATATTTCAGCAGCCAATTACTATCAGAAGGGGGATTATCTCGCTCTACGTGAAGTCACATTGAGTTATCAGGTGGGAGAGTCGCTTTTGAACCGTCTTGTCAAAAACCGTATTAAAGGATTCAGGGCCTATATCTCGGGATCGAATCTCCTATATTTTACAAAATATAACGGTACGCTTCCTGAAGTAGGAGGTGATGACCCGGGGAGATTTCCGCTGCCAAGACGGATGACGTTTGGGGTAAATATTACTTTGTAGAACCTTTCAATAGAATTAGAGATGAAAAAAATAATATATATAGGATTCTTAATTGTTGGAGCACTGTGTACATCATGTAGTAAACTATTGGATGAGGTGGTGCCGCAGACAAGTTTGAATGAACAATTGATAATAAATGATCCTGCTGCAACAAGAACCTTCTATTTCGGTTTGTATGGTTCGTTTCGCTCTTATAATAAGGTGCTGCTAGAGCTGGGTGAGATGCGGTCGCAGTTGTGGGCGGATGGATTGTTTCTTGAAAACGCTGATGCAGATCTGAGAAGATACTATACACACAATTATGATGCAGAAAATGTGTCAGCAAGTAATTGGGGTGGTTTTTACGGAATGGTGTTTCGGCTTAATAGGGCTTTAAAACTGATTCCCCAAAGTAAGCTGCCGGAGTCGGAAAAAGATAAAATCCTTGCGGAGGTCTACGGTATGAGGGCTTTTGTCTATTATACGATGTTAAAGACCTGGGGCAAGGTGCCTATTACTGATCAGGCAATTGATGCGGTAGATGATCTAGCTGCGCTGTACAAGCCAAGAGCAGAGGAAGGGGAAGTAATGCAGTTGGTTGAGGCTGATATCGAGCGTTCATTAGCGTTGTTCGGTAATACAAATGTATTTGCCCCAAAGCGTGTCTACTGGAATTTGGCGGCGACATTAATTTTGAAAGGAGATGTGCTGATTTGGAAATATACCCACCAAGGTAAAAATAGTAACGACTTGATGAATGCAAAGACCGCATTGGAACAGGTAAAGAATATGTCAGGAGCTTCGTTGGGATTGCAGGATAATTATGGGGATGTTTTTAATGCAGACAAGAAGTCAAATAATAAAGAAATAATCTTTGCAATCAATTATGAAAGAGATCAAACGGAAAACAAGGTTTTCAATGTTTTCCTTATCAATGCGAGTGCAGTTAATAATACTTGGTTGAATGCTAACTCTCCGAATGCAGGATTGGTAAGTACGCTGTATCCAAATATAGTAAGCGCAGGAAGTAGAGTGGGGATGGAAGCCAATCTGATCCATAAATTAAAAAATACACCTGTCGAAGACAAAAGGGTGAGCTATAGTATCGCTACCATGCATACGGATATTCCTTCGTATCCATTGATAGGTGTCATGTTGACTAAATATATTGGTAATGTATATGAGGGTTTAAGGGTTTATAATAACGATTTTCCAATCTATCGATATGCTGATGTGCTATTGCTCATGGCAGAGGCTAAAGTGAAACTGGGAGAAAGCCCTGTTGAAGAAATGAATCAGCTTCGAAAAAGGGCTTATGGAGCAGCATATCCAGTGTTCGTAAATGGAGATGAGATGCAGAATATGGATGCGGTTCTAGAGGAATACCTACGTGAGTTTATTGGAGAAGGCAAACTATGGTGGGCGTTACGTAGAGCAGGTGACGATTATGTTTTTAGGAATATAAACCCATTGTATCTATCAGAGGGAAATAGCTATAAATTGTTGCTACCGATCAGTAGGACAACGCTTAACTCGGACCCCTTGTTGGA
>JBEBQJ010000021.1:0-40564 GCA_040395455.1 Sphingobacterium yanglingense
TCCACATAAGGTTGAATCATTCTATAATCAGCCGGGATTACTACAGATCTAAGCCAGGCATAACAGAGCTTTTATAGTGCTCTACCTCTATGAACCCTCTACAAACCCTCTATTATATCTCTAGATAACCCCTAGAAAATTTAAAACAGAGACGAAGCTGTAAAGAACGTAATACAATGGAGCGAAGACAGCAAAGGAGGGACGTATATATCGTATTGGAGATATTAAACTTTGAAAATTTTCTGTATCATTGTCCAACAGTACTTAGATTATGAATATCATCTACGGAATAGACTTACTTGGGACGATGGTTTTTGCCATATCTGGTGGAATGGCAGCCAACAGACAGGGGATTGATGTATTTGGCGCAACTTTTATGGGGTTCGTAACCGCAATTGGAGGAGGGTCTTTACGGGATGTCTTTTTAAATATACGCCCCGTTTGGGTTGAGGACAGTAACTATCTAATTGCAATATTCATTGGTGTTTTCATATCAGTAATTGCAAATAGGCATCTCTACAACTGGGCAAAAACTTTAACATTATTCGATGCTATTGGAATTGGTTTTTTTACAGTGGTTGGGACACAAAAATCTTTAGACTATGGTAGTAGCAATATTGCCGCCATAATGTTTGGTATGTTTTCCGCCGCTATGGGCGGTGTGATCCGAGATACATTGATGAATGAAACTCCCCTCATCCTAAGAAAGGAGATTTATGCATCAGCATGCCTATCTGGCGCTATTTTATTTGTAATCTTAGAGTATTTTGGTTTAAGCAGGGGATGGAACGCTTTCATTTCGGCCTCTTTTGTAGTAGCTGTACGATTGATATCCGTCAAATACAACCTATCTTTGCCAACAGTTTCCCCCGTTGAAGACAAAAAAAGCTAAAGTACTTCCAGTAACCGCTCAAAAGACATCCCTCTTGACGCCTTAAGTAACACAAAGCACCCTGATATTGTAGCCATAGGAATCAATGCTTCTGTTGTACTTTCATAAAATTCAGCCCCTTCGCACTTATGCTTATAGAACTCTTTCCCTACAAAAATAAGCCTTTCTAATAACAGCTCCTTCGCTTTCTGAATAACAAGCGCATGTTCTTCGTAAGCGTCTTCACCTAATTCAAACATATCTCCTAAAACTAAGACTTTACGTTCGGCTGAAAGGACCTTCATATTATCTAACGCTGCTGCCATACTACTGGCATTCGCATTATAGAAATCTGCAATAACTGTATTTCGATCTGTTTTTGTAATCTGTGATCGGTTATTTTTAGGTATATAACCTGCTATTCCTGTATTTATAGCAATTGGATCTACGCCAAAGTGCAATCCAACAGCGATTGCCGCCAAAAAATTCTCTGTATTATAAGAGCCCGTCAAATTCGTAGAGACTTCATATGTTGCAGAGTTGTTTCTCTCTTTCCAAGTAATAGCCAAGTAAGGGTTTGCAATCAACAGCTTGCCTATCACATTATTTTCTGCACTAAATCCATACCGCACTACGGTATCGATATGTCTCTTCTTCGCCATTTCTACTAAGTGTATATTGTCACCCTGTAAAAACAGTATTCCATGATGATCCTGTAAATAATCGTACAGTTCCCCTTTAGCAACCTTCACTCCTTCAAATGAACCAAACCCCTCCAAATGAGCTTTTCCAACATTCGTAATCAATCCATGTGTTGGTTTAGCGATTTTCGACAAAAACGATATTTCGCCCAGATGGTTTGCTCCCATCTCAATAATTGCAATTTCAATATCTTTAGAGATAGATAATATAGACAACGGGACACCAATATGATTATTTAAATTCCCTAGGGTAGCGAAGGTCTTATACCGTTGTGAAAGTACCGCATGTAACAGCTCCTTAGAAGTTGTCTTTCCATTTGTACCTGTAATACCAATTATAGGTATATCTAATTGGTCTCGATGATATTCTGCCAACTTCTGTAAAGCCACCAAAACATCGTCAACTAATATATACCGATCATCTTTCTGCCATAACGGATTATCCACTACTGCATAGCGAGATCCGTTAAGCAACGCCTGCTCTGCAAAAGCATTACCATCAAAACTAGCTCCTTTCAACGCAAAAAAAACACTGTCTTGTTTTATGTTACGTGTATCCGTAGATATTGAAGGATACTGTTTATAGATATTGTACAATGCTTCTATTTTCATGGTCTGCCTTTTTATTATAGCAAAAATAAATAATACTTCAGGTTGTCAAAGTCTATTCATGAATCTTTTTGAAAAATGCCTTACTTAAGTTTATAAGCTATTACGCTATTGCTATTAAAAGTTGGGACATACAATATACGTTCTCTAGCGTTAAATCCTAAATCTGCTGTATTCATCACCCCCTGTACGTCTTGTAGTTTTTCGATCATACCATCTGCCTTTACATAATAAATCAATCCCGGCCAACACGTCACGAGAAAGTCTCCATTTCCGACAGGCTCTATTCCATCCCCAGCTTGTTCGAAACCTTTCGCCACTATAGTAACTTTTTTCTGAGAATCTATTCGCCAAAGCTCTTTACCCGCCAGCGTGTACAGGCTTCCATTCAACCATTTCAATCCATTAGCGTTATTTACATTATCCATATACAGCGAATAGTTACCCTCATCTATTTTATAAATTTTATTCTCTCTCGTATCCGACACATACACGACTCCCTCATTATCCACTGTAACATCATTCAGAAATACCGCCTCCTTAATTCCAATCTCATCAATGACATTCCCAGAAACCACATCTACAACAATGACAACATCAATGTCAGCAATATATAATAGACCTTTATGTAGAGCCAGTCCTTTGGGTGCGTTCAATCCCGAAATCCAAGTAGCGTTTCGTATAGAACCATCCGTATTTAAGAGAGCTATCCCTCCCTTTCCATCCTTTTCTGCTCCGCCTCCATCAATCAGAGAAACATATAATACCTCCTTTACTCCATCGTATAAAACAGACTCTGGAACAGCAAGCTTTTCATTCGCCTCCCATAACTTCTCAAGTTGGTGATCTTGGCCCTTTGCCGTAAAAGCAATTAGCCCCACACATAATGCTAAAACTTTCTTCCTCATAACTATTTTATTAAAGTTCTTTACATGGATCTACAATTCAGAGTTGTATACGATTCCTCTACAGACAAAATTTAGTCAATCCCAAAATCAACCGTCAATTTACATTATTAAGGTTTGACATTCAATCTGATGATTCGAGAATACTTTTCTATATACTTAAACAAATCTAATAAAAAATGAGTTTAACAGCGCACAAAAAAACCGTAAGCTCAGCTAGCTTACGGTACGACTAAACCTAAAACATAAATAAGTTAGCCAATAGTTCCTATTGAGCTCTATTTTTCTCTTCACTGCTATTTTCTCGACGGCGAACGGATTGCTTCAAGTTTCCGAATTTATAATTGAAAGTAAGTCGTATAGACTGGGTATCATTATATTGACGTATATCTGAATCATATTCAGTGAATTTGGTGTATAAATTATTCCGGTTGCTTCGAAAAACATCTGTTATCGCCAATTTGAATGAACTACGCTGATCTTTTAGGTTATAACTTATCCCAATATCCGTATTAAATCTCCCTTGAACTTTATACACATTATATAAGAACGGTGAGTTATAGCGCAAAGCTAATTCAGAAGAAATAGCCTTGTTTATTTTAAGATTACTAGTTGAGTTGAATTGGAAGAATGTTGACCCCTCGTTTACATAGTAACCAGCTACAGGGCCCCGAAAGTGCATATAGATTACCGTCAGATTATTATACATCGTCCAAAATTTGCCGATGCGGGCCGGAACAGTAAGATTTAAGTAGCTCGTATTCTGTTTCCCTAGGTTTTCTCGGGTTACCCATGTTGTCTTCAGAATCGTATCCTGCCCCATACTTTCCACCATAGCATCATTTGTAAAATCGTGTCCTAAAGCAATATTAAACACTTTATATAAGGTATAATATAGCGAAAAACCATTAGTGTATTCTGGTTTCAAATAAGGGTTACCACGCATTGACGTCCGCTTGTCAATATAATACTCAAATGGATTAAGATGTCGATAATTCGGCCTTGAGATCTTACGAGCATAATTAAGTGAGAACACGTGATTTTCGTTCTTATTATAACTCAACGAGCCCGAAGGAAACCAATCTAAATAATTCCGCTTATTCTCTTTGTTTTCCGTACCCGATATGCCATCAGTCACCGTATATTCAGAGCGAAGTCCCGCCTTCACCTCCCACTTATTTAACGCCATGCTATAATCAATATATCCCGCAGTTATTTGCTCTACATAATTGAATGCATTCGAACGCTGTGGATTATTTTGCCAACTATCCACAATGAGGTGATCAAACCTTATTCCGTTATCTGATTCTACATGACTATACTTAACCCCTGCTTCAAGATTACCTTTACCGATCTTCTGTGTATAATCTGTCTTCACGGCGAAGATCTTAATATCTGTCAATGAATAGCTTCGCTCCTTCTCCGGCGCATAGATTAGCGTCTCTCCATCAGGGAAATAGGTACGATACTCGTAATTGAGTCCAGTACTGGTTTTAAACATACTATAGTCCAAATCCACGGTCAACGTCCTACCCATCGTGTCTATCTTAAACTCATTATTAGCATTAAAGGTGTACTTATTAAATTTTTCCTTGCCTAATGTATAAGAATTCATCACAGAATCAATCACTCCTTGCGCACTTCCCATATTCGTTGTACCGGGATTATCCTGGTTTTCTACATTATTATTACCGCTGAATTGTAACACAAATGTATTACGAACAGATGTCTTTTGCTCTAGCCCCAACTTATAATTATGCGTCCGATCTCTCTCTTTTAATTCAGTAAGCTGACTAAATACAGTTTGCTTATCGCCGTCAGGAATCACACGCATAATATTCAGGGTTTCTATCGTTTTATTATCTGTATAAGCGTAATTACTAAAAACCGTTGTCTTATCTCTCTTATAGTTCAAGTTGATAGAAGAGTTCCCTCTAAGCCGCTCTCCCTGACCAACACTAGCAACAAAAGAGCCGTTAAATCCTTCCAGCTTATTCTTCTTCAGGATTATATTAATTACTCCAGCTGCCCCCTCGGCATCATCTTTGGCAGAACGTGTACTGGAAAGCTCTATACTTTTGATCTGTCCGCCATCTGTACTTTTCAAAAAAGTGGCCAATTGTTCTCCGGTCATATAAGTAGACCGCCCGTCTATTGTCACATTGACGCCCTGCCGCCCCATTAAACTAATATTATCATCCTTATCTACATTGACACCAGGTGCCCGCTTTAATACTTCGAACGCATTATTCCCTGCACTGACCGAGGAGTTTTCTACATTCATCACCATTTTTCCTTTCACACTCTGTATCAGAGGCAGCTCTCCCATCACTGCTACAGCCTCTATTTCTTTGCTAATGGGAGTTAAAACAATCGTTGGCAAGTCCACGCCTTCGGCGTGCGCTTTGAATATCGCAGTTTCTCCTCTACCAAATCCAACAGCAGTCGCCTCTACCATAAAAGCTCCACTAGGATAATCTAAAATAGTGTACCTCCCTTCCTCATTCGTAACTCCTGTTTTTAAAACTGCTCTAGCGGCAGTTGTGATTAAATAAACAGAGGCTCCGTTAATTGGTTCATTATTGTGATCCACAATCTTCCCACGTATACCTGGACGTTGATTAGCGATAGCTACTGTGCTACACAACACTAAAGTAATCATCAAAAAGAAGGTGTTTTTCATATCGGCCAACTGTTAGGAAATAAATCTATAGACAATTAATAAGACGACTCTTCATCCGAATTGGTTGCATCCTTCATTTTCTTTTCCTTCTTCTTCACCTTTTCGATATGCGAAGGTGCGCACTGTAACCCTGAACGTCTCATCACCCATTCTGTATATTTTATAGTTTCATCTTTACCATATTCCTTTTTACAGTCAGAATAAGGTAGATTCCACATTTTGGAACTAATCGTTTGGTCTATCGTAACTTTTGCACCCTCGGGGAGAAATACAACTACAGACACCGCTTCATCACGATAAGGTTCTTCAGTGGTCAACGTAAAATGACTATCGAAGGCAATCTTTCCTTTGTCTTGCTTCGCTAAATAATCGATATGCGATGCACGTTCAGAGGCGCTTTGGTAAGTTCGTCCTTTCGCAAAATAGTTATACTGTATATAAGGCATATCTAATGAGTCAAGATACTCGAAGCGAATGTTTATTTCATTTCGTAAATATCTCGATAACTCCTTTTTCTTAACTTTCATTGCATATTTCTTGTCACCATTTTCCAATGCCGCCGCTTCTATAACCCTAATGTCCTTTTGTTCGAAATGATAAACATTTTGCTTTTCTAGAACCTTTTCTATTTTAATGGTGCTCGACTCTCTATACTCTTGTATTCCCACGAAAGAATAGAAAATAATCAGAATAACAGACACGATCCACCCAGCCCACAAGCTAAGCGATAGGTATGTATTCATCGGTCTAGTTTTCAATAGCATTCTTAAAAAAATGTGCAATAACGCTATAAAAGGAATTGTAATGGCCATAACTCCCGCAAGCAAAGCAATAAATGCCTGTCCGGTTGAAAATAACCGTAGTCCGGGAAACACCATTTCATCCTGGTATCCTAATATTCCCGTTGCAAAACCGACAAAAGTGATAAGCATACCAATAATTACCATTCCACAGAAAACGAGCATCAAAAAGGCAAAACCTTTTCCTAAAATCTGGAAAAACGTAGATATGCCTTTGCCAACCGTGTTGCCTCCATTGCTCAAATGTCCCTTGACCACTGCAAAATCATCTTTATAACCCTCTAATTCTTCTTCAAAATTCTTTTTAAAATTCTGAAGATTGGGTTCTTCTCCTCTCATAGACATACGATCAGCCCGCGTAATGGCTTCAGGCATTACAATCCAAAGGATAACATATAAAAGAATTCCAGATCCCCCGAAAAGAAAAAACAAGATAAATAGGATACGAATCCATTTCGCTTGCATACCGAAATAATACCCCAATCCACTACAAACCCCAGCTATCACCTTGTCATCTGGATTACGCATTAGTTTTTTTTCAGAGATGATACGTTTATAATCCACTTTCGATTCACTAATATAAGGTTCATCTTTGATTTCATCCGCTTGCTCAAAGTCACTTACTCTCCCCATCTGCCCAATCACCTCATTAACATCCAACATAGAGATAACTTCTTTCTTTCCCGCTTGAATTCGCTCCGTAAACATTTCGGCAATACGGTTTTCTATGTCTTGCAGAATTTCTCCGCTATCATCGGATTGACTGAAATGACGCTTTATCTCAATCATATAACTCCGCAACACTTCGTAAGCATCTTCTTCAATATGGAAGACTATACTATTTATATTGATAATTATTGTCTTATTCATATGTATATATTTTTTTCATTATTCGTCTGTTAACAATTGATTAGTTGTTACTTCTTGTTACCTGTTAAAGAAATCTCAACAGCATATACTAACTCTTTCCAGGTGACATCTAATTTGCGTAATACCTCTTTTCCTTCTTCAGTAATCTGATAGTACTTACGTGGGGGACCAGAAGTAGACTCTTGCCAGCTATAGCTTAATAAGCCATTATTTTTCAACCTCGTCAATAAAGGATATAATGTCCCTTCGACCACCAACAATTCTGCCTTTTTTAGTTCTGCGATTATATCCGAAGCATAAATCTCTCCTCTAGAAATTATTGAAAGGATACAATACTCAAGTATTCCTTTCCGCATTTGGATCTGTGTATTCTCTGCTATCATAACAATACAAAGTTATATCCTTTAGATGGTACTTTGCAATACATAGTACTATATTTTTTCAAAAAACAAGCGAAACAGCCTATATATCAGTCTAATAAATTTATAAAACTCCTATTTAACAAAACTTAATTCAATAAAATAACGGTTATATCATCCAATAATCCGAGATTTGCACCGATGAAATATCTAAAAAGCTATATCTGGGCAATCTTATGGGCGCTAGTAATGTTAACCTTACTACTACTACCCTCAAAAAACTTTGAGGTCAACAGCGTTACTTTTTATGAGGGCTTTGATAAAATGGTTCATTGTGGGATATTTTTTATACTATGTATAATCCTCTACTGGGAATCGATATTGAAAAGCAAGAGATCTGTAAATAAGTGGACAAGTATTCTCAAAATTGTATCCAGCACCATTATCTTTGCTTTTATAACAGAGGCTGCTCAGCAATACTTATCCCCAACAAGGACTGCAGATATATGGGATATTTGCGCAGACATCATTGGAATAGGAATGGCTACATTTGCCTTTATATTTTTTTATAAGAGAGAGAAATGAAAAGAAGAAAATATACAACCTGGTTTTTAGCTTTTTTTATAGCGTCCCTTACCTTACAATCCTGCAGTATTTTCAAAAAGGACTGTGGCTGTCCCAAGCCGTTGTCTGGTAAACGGCGATAAATAAGAATGAATATCAAGCTCGAGCAATGGTCAATACGCTGACTTTTGCTCCGGCCATCTTAAGAATTCTACCCGCTTCACTTAATGTAGCGCCAGTAGTCAATATATCATCAACCAGTGCAATATGTTTATTCTTTAATCCTTGGTACTTTGGGTTTAGTTCAAATACATTTTCCACATTTTCATACCGTTCAGACCGACTTTTTTTGATTTGGCTCATACGGTGTATCCTACGGAAAATCACATCCTCATACACTGGTATTACTAACGACTCTGATAATCCCCAAGCGAATTGGAAAGCTTGATTATATCCTCGTTGTCTACGCTTTTTTTTATGGATAGGAACGGCCACAAGCATATCAAACTTCTGTTCCTTAACTACATCAAATATTAACTTCCCGTACATATTGCCTAAAAAGCGTCCTATCTGGGGTTTATTACCATACTTCAGCCTATGAATTAGACGCTCCACTCTAGATGCTTTAGAAAAATATAGCATTGACATCGCTACCTCAAAATCTAACTTCCCCCACAACTGTCTTGCCGTTTCATTGTTTACATCTACATGGAAATCTGTTAAAGGTAAGTGGTATAAGCATTCTGTACACACTATAGCTTCATGTGCATATAAAACAGAATCACATCCCATACACAAATCTGGCAATAGGACATGAAGCAATCCTTTCACAAAATTCTTTCCGTTCAATACTAGTTTACATTGGTACGTCGTAAACTTAAGGAAATATGCTGAAAAAGTCTAATTAGTTCGTTTTCTCTTTGATAGCTAGTTGCCCGCATGCAGCATCAATATCCTTTCCTCGACTCCTTCTTACGTTGGTAATCACACCTTGACTCCTTAAATAATTTGCAAAATCCTCAATTTTATCAGCTTCCGCATTTACAAAATCAGCAAGAGATATTGGGTTGTACTCTATGATATTAACTTTACATGGTACATGCTTACAAAATTTCGCCAGCTCCTTGGCATCCTGTAATTCGTCGTTAAAATTATGGAATACAATATACTCAAACGTAACAGGATTTTTCGTTTTAGCATAGTAGTATCTCAGCGCTTCGGCCAGAGCAGTCAACGAGTTCTGCTCATTAATAGGCATGATTTCGTTTCTCTTTTTATCATTAGCCGCATGCAGCGACAGCGCAAGATTAAAACGCACCTCATCGTCTCCAAGCTTCTTTATCATCTTGGCAATACCCGCCGTAGACACTGTAATACGCTTTGCGGCCATATTTAAGCCATCTGCTGCAGTAATACGTTCTACAGATTTCATCATATTAGCGTAATTCAGAAGCGGCTCCCCCATTCCCATATAAACAATATTACTTAGAGGTTGCCCATAGTTGTCTTCTGCCTGTTTACTGATGAGTACTACCTGATCATAAATCTCGTCCGCATTAAGGTTACGTTTACGATCCATATAGCCTGTTGCACAAAACTTACAAGTCAAACTGCAGCCCACTTGCGAACTGACACAGGCGGTCATCCGGTCTGGTGTTGGAATCAACACCCCTTCTATCACATTTCCATCATATAAGGAAAAACTACTTTTGATTGTTTTGTCACTACTTATTTGAGACTCCTTGACCCGAACATAATTAATTGAAAAACTCTCTTTCAGTTTTTCTCGGAGGCTCTTACTGAGATTACTCATTTCTTCAAAATCTACAGCAGATTTTTGCCAAATCCACTCATAAATCTGTTTGGCTCTGAATCCCTGTTCGCCCATTTCTACGAGCTTTGCTTTCAATTGTTCTAATGAAAGGCTCCGTATATCTATCAATTTTGTAGTATTCAACACGATACAAAGATACGTCAATTTTCCCTTTTTCACCATTTTTTGTTTTTTGAATCGCGCCAGTTACGACATATTCCAAAGTAGTATTCCTATATTGCACACAAAACAACTAAACACAATGAAGTATTATTTCTTTATCTCAATTATCAGCGGAATAGCGTTAATGAGCTCATGCGGTTCAAATAAGTACACAGCAACGGAAAAAGTATATAAGAAAAAAGCAAAAGAGTTTGCAATACAGTATAAAGAAGCTCCTGTAAAAGGACAGCTAGGGAAAATAACAAGTAAGGATAAAGAATGGATCGCTTCTATTAATTTCGGAATTCGCAAACCAAACTATGTAATGATTCACCATACGGCACAAGATTCATTAGCACAAACAGTAAAAACATTCCATAACGCTAAAGCAGGCGTCAGTTCGCATTATGTAATTGGGAGAGACGGTAAAATCGTGCAAATGGTCAATGATCTGTATCGTGGTCACCACGCTGGGGCCGGACGCTGGGGCAATGATACAGACTTAAATTCCTCATCTATCGGTATAGAGCTTGACAACAATGGCACCACCGATCCATGGACGGACAAACAAATACAAGCCCTTCTCGATCTATTAGGGACTCTTAAAGAAAGCTACAATATTCCCCAAGCAAATTTCATCGGACATATGGACTACGCTCCGACACGTAAAAATGACCCCTCACGTTTCCCGTGGAAAATTCTCGCCGACAAAGGTTTCGGATACTGGTATGACGAATACCTAGAAAATGTACCAGTAGGTTTTGAACCGAGGCTAGCACTCCGAATAATTGGTTACGATGTGAAAAATCTCGATGCAGCGATAAAAGCATTCAAACAACACTACATACAAAAAGAGACAAACTCTGCCCAACTGACAGAACATGACCTCAAAGTACTATATTCTATCTTTAAGAAATACTTATAAAAAAAGGGGCTTCAGCCCCCTTTTTTATATAAAATCACTTTACAACTGAGCCGTAAAGATCAAAGTCTTCGGCCCGCTCTATAACAACGTTCACAAAATCTCCTATCCGTAGATAATTGTCTTTTGCAGCGATTATGACTTCATTATCAACCTCAGGAGAGTCATATTCTGTTCGTCCTATATAGTAATCTCCATCTATACGATCGACCAATACTTTATAACTATTTCCCACTTTAGATTGATTGATGTCATAAGAAATCCCTTGTTGAACTTCCATTATTGCATCTACTCGCTCTTGTTTAACCTCTTCTGGGACATTATCTTCGAGGTTATGAGCATGAGTCTTCTCTTCGTGGGAATAAGTAAAACAGCCCAAACGATCGAAACGTGTACTCTCTACCCATCCTAACATCTCCTCAAAATCCTGTTCTGTTTCTCCAGGGTATCCACAGATCAAGGTCGTTCGTAGTGCGATATTTGGTACTTTATCTCTTATTTTATTCACCAAGTCGATTTGCTTCTGTTTCGTCGTACCTCTGCGCATAGAAGTCAACATATTATCTGTTATATGCTGCAGAGGCATATCCAAATAGTTACAGATGTTGCTCCGTTCATTCATGGCATCTAATATATCCATAGGAAAGCCCGAAGGATACGCATATTGCAGACGAATCCAATCGATTCCCTCGACATCAGATAGGTGTCTCAACAAATCTGAAAGATTTCTTTTTCCGTAAATATCCAACCCATAATAGGTAAGATCCTGCGCGATGAGGATTAACTCTTTTGTGCCGTTAGATGCAAGAAATTTAGCTTCCTTCACTAAATCATCAATCGATTTTGATACATGCTTACCTCTCATTAATGGTATAGCACAAAATGAGCAGGGACGGTTACACCCTTCTGCAATCTTAAAATAAGAAAAATGAGACGGAGTCGTCAACAACCGTTCACCCAATAGCTCATGTCTATAGTCAGCCCCGATAGACGAGAGCAAATCTGGCAAATCATTCGTGCCAAAATAAGCATCTATATTAGGAATTTCTGTCTGCAATTCAGGTTTATATCGCTCCGATAAACATCCAGTCACAATTACCTTATTTACTTTGCCCTGATCCTTTAATTCGGAGAATTGTAAAATAGTATCAATAGACTCCTGTTTCGCATTATCGATAAAACCACAGGTATTAATAACCACAATATCATTGGCCTGTATATTATTTGACTCATGTACAACGTCAATCTGATTACCCTTAAGTTGTCCCATCAAAACCTCACTGTCATGAATATTCTTTGAACAACCCAATGTAACCACATTTACTCGTGGCTTTGTTGCTAAAATTGTTGTTTTTGTTTGCTTTGTTTTCATTTTATAGTTTTGAGTAGCAAGAAATGAGTATTATAGAATACACTTCCCCTCTCTTTAAAAACCGTTTAGCGATTCCAAATAAAAGATTATGCCATTACTTACAACGATGCAAGTTATCCTACTTAAACAATGAATCGACGAAATCTTTCTTATTGAAAAGCTGTAAGTCACCAATCTTCTCCCCAACTCCGATATACTTCACTGGAATTTTAAATTGATCAGATATCCCAATTACAACACCACCTTTAGCTGTTCCATCCAACTTTGTCAAGGCCAAGGCATTGACATCTGTTGCTTGAGTAAACTGCGAACACTGCTCTATAGCATTTTGTCCTGTGGAAGCGTCTAACACCAATAGAATCTCATGAGGTGCTCCTGGAATCACTTTTTGCATTACATTTTTAATCTTACCAAGTTCATTCATCAGCCCGACTTTATTATGTAATCGTCCAGCAGTATCAATAATCACTACATCATCGCCATTGGACACAGCGGACTTAATCGTATCGAAAGCTACTGAGGCAGGGTCCGATCCCATAGCCTGTGCAACCACACGAACCCCTACACGCTCCCCCCATAGTTTTATTTGATCTACAGCGGCAGCTCTAAATGTATCCGCAGCTCCTAAAACCACTTTATTACCTGCAGATTTCAACTGATGTGCCAACTTCCCTATAGTCGTCGTCTTCCCTACACCGTTTACGCCGACCACCATAATAACGTATGGCTTATGATTACCATATTCAAAACTTTCGAAATCATCACTATTATTCTCAGCTAATAGTGCTTGAATCTCTTCCTTTAGCAACCTATTCAGTTCGTCCGTTCCAACATATTTATCCTTAGCCACGCGTCGTTGAATCCGATCAACAATTTTCAACGTCGTTGTAACTCCCACATCGGACGTTACTAACACCTCTTCGAGGTTATCCAGGACATCGTCATCTATTGTTGTCTTACCGACTACGGCCTTAGTAATCTTTGACAAAAAACCCTCTTTGGTCTTTTCTAATCCTTTATCCAGAGCTTCTTGTGCTTCAGGAGTTTCTTGCTTCTTCTTAAAAAAATCGAATAAACCCATGTTTCAAATTTAAAAAAGTAAGAAGATCAAAAGCATATCTATAGACCAAGGTCTTCCATCTTTATACTCTTCTCATGTTCAGGAAGCAAATATACTAAAAAAGCCCTTTCGGCTTATACACCAAAACGGCTCTTCAACTTTTTAAAGAAAAACTTTAAAAAAGGAATATTTTCTGCTTATTTATTTGCTGCAGCAAGAACGTCTTTAACGTTGTCATTGTGCACCATGCTTTCTTTGAAAGTATAAGCTCCTGTTTTAGGAGACTTCGTGGTGATGATTACCTTTGTATACTCTTTACCACCACCTTTTTGTAACGATGCTACCGATTTCTTTGCCATAATTATATTTTTTAACTTGGATTAGGTTGATTACCTAACCAAATATGATTTACTTAATTTCTTTATGAACAGTCACTTTTCTCAATACAGGATTGAATTTCTTCAATTCCAAACGCTCTGTTGTGTTCTTTTTATTCTTCGTAGTGATGTAACGTGACATGCCTGGAAGACCACTTTCTTTATGCTCAGTACATTCTAAAATAACCTGTACTCTATTTCCTTTTTTAGCCATTGTTTTACTTTATTTTATTCATCCAAAGATGAATCGATTTCATGAATATCTTTAATTAACAGGCAATTATCTACTAAACGTATCCTTTTTTGATAAATTTACTGATAACAGAAGTAATTCCGTTCTTGTTAATTGTTTTAATCGCAGACGTAGATACTTTCAAAGTAATCCAACGGTCTTCTTCAGGAATGTAAAAACGCTTAGTTTGTAGATTAGGGTAAAACTTACGCTTGGTCTTAACGTTCGAGTGAGATACGTTATTTCCCTTTAATGCCGTTTTGCCTGTTAAGTCACAAATTCTTGACATGATATTTATTTTTAATGTTGTCTATTTACACAAATCACCTTTGCACTCTCTGCAAAGAGTTTGCAAATATCTATATTTATTTTGGGATTTACAACAATTAAGGATATAAATATTTTATCAAAAATATTCTATTATTCGCGGAGTGCCCCAAAGGTAAGTCTTTTGAAATATTTTCTGCTTCTTTGTCTCTAAAAATAGTTTTCAACAATTAACATTTGTGTGGACCAGGAGCGCTTTCTTCACACTAGGCTATCCCACAACAACCTTTCACTACGTTCATCCTTATCCTAAGAATTATAACCCCAAATTTGTATAAATTTGTTGATTCAATCGAGATATGCTACAAAAGACAAAAGGAATAGCACTAAAGACTACAAATTACTCAGAGAGTAGTATTGTTGCTCAAATATTTACGGAGAGCCTTGGCCTACAATCCTACCTTATTAATGGCGCAAGAAAGCCAAAAGCCAAAATACACATTAATATGTTGCAGCCCCTTCATCTTTTAGATATGGTTGTATACGTCAAAGAGGGCAATAACCTACAACGGATTAAAGAAGCACATCCTGCACCAGCACTTGCACAAGTACCTTTAGATATCAAAAAAGGTGCAATAGCTCTGTTCCTAAATGAAGTTCTATATAAAGTTTTGAAACATCAGCATCCTGACCCTCAACTTTTTCATTTCGTCTATCAATCTATACTTTGGTTAGACCAAACAAACCTTTCTATCCAAAATTTTCATCTGTGCTTTTTAATGAAACTGAGTCGTTTCTTAGGATATCTACCCAGTACAACTTCACAAACACACCCTTTTTTTGATTTGATGGAGGGGCGATTTACGAGTAATCTTCCTGCCCACAGCTATGTACTACAAGAGCCACACACCAGTTTATTCCATAGCATTCTCAGTTCTAGTTATGAAAACAGTGCACATATCGCCATAAAGCATAATGACCGTATATATGTACTACGACAGATCATAAATTTTTACCGGTTACATACTGAAAATTTCGGAATAGTTAACTCCCTAGAGATTCTAGAAGAAATTTTCCATTAAGTTTCCAGTTAAAAAAAATTAATTTATTTTTGAATTATCAATACCTTTGTTACATTAATAACTACACTATAATTAATACAACTTTAACAACTACAACTATGGAATGGTATTTAAAAGTCGTAAGAGACAATTACGCAAACTTCAACGGTCGTGCTCGACGCAAAGAGTATTGGATGTTTTTTCTGATAAACGTCGGTATCAGTCTAGTACTGAGCCTAATTGACAGCTTATTCGGGCTAAAAATGGGAGGGAACGAAATGGCAGCTTATGGTGGAGGAACCGGTGTTATCGGAGGAATTTACTCTTTAGCTGTTTTCATCCCAGGTCTCGCTGTTACAGTAAGACGATTACATGATTCTGGCAAATCAGGATGGAACTATCTTTGGGTATTAACATGTATTGGTGCATTTTATGTCCTATATCTTCTTATTCAAGAAGGAGACCGTGGTCAAAACCAATATGGAGATGACCCAAAAGGAGGGGAGAATGAGGACCCATTCGCTGGACAACGTGAACTAAACAATCCTTTCTCAGGACAGAATAATCCGTTTAAAAACGATAATCAATAACTCCCTATTTGGTTACAATAAAAAAAGCCCGGAATCTTTTGGATTTCGGGCTTTTTCACAATAAATATATATTAGAATCTACTAGATAACTTTTACATTTACTGCATTAAGACCTTTACGACCTTGTTCTACTTCGTAAGTGACGTCATCACCTTCACGAACTTTGTCAACTAATCCTGAAACGTGAACAAAAATTTCGCTCTCGCCTGATGCAGGGATAATGAAACCGAAACCTTTGGTCTCATTAAAGAATTTTACTTTACCTTCTTGCATTATATTAAATTGTTAATTTTCCTAAAGATAATGGATAAAAAACAAAAACTTATCATTTATTTTAAAACTATATTAAACATTATCACATTTTCTTTGTCTATCGAATTATAACACATTTTAGAAAACAGTGATATGAAGCAAATAATAACATTTTTCTTTTTAATTAGCTCTCTAGCTATGGTAAATGCGCAAACAATGAACATTGAAAATAGTCGCAAAGTCGCGACCAAAGGATATGCCGAAAAAGAGGTTACTCCTGATATAATCTATCTTTCGGTCAGTCTAAAAGAGTTCTATATGGATGGCAACAGCAAGAAAAAAGTAACAATCGAACTCATAGAAAAACAGCTATTTGATGGCGCTATCGCTGCCGGAGTAAAAAAAGAAGACATTACGATTCAAAACATTTACAGCTATAACTACGAAAACAAAAAAAAGAATAACGAGCTACTACAATCCCGCCAATACCGTATTAAAGTAACCAACTTAAATGGTCTGAATACTATGCTAGACAAAGTTGACCCACAAGGCTTACAAAGCACCTCTATAAATGGTTATGATCACTCCCAAAAAAGAGAGATTGAAAAAGAATTAAAAACAATAGCTGTAAGAGATGCTCGGCAAAATGCAGAAATTCTAGCTGCTGCCGATGGCCAGTCTGTAGGTCGTGTATTAATTATTAATGACAACAGCAGTATCAACTTTAATGACTTTGCACCAATTCCTCAAATGATGTACGCCAAAGCATCCCGCATGGACACTTTGGGAGGCGCAGAATCAAATGACCTTAACATCGATATTCGTCCCATCAAATTGACCTGTTACATTGACGGTGTATTTGAAATAAAATAAAGTGACCATGCTCGCTAAACAAGATGATAGGACAAACAAACGCAAAAAAGACTTCATTTGGGTCGAACGCGTTTCCAATCTCTTAGATAACAAATTTAGCATTGGGGGATTCAGGTTTGGCCTGGATCCCTTATTAAATTTAGTCCCGTATGCAGGGCAAATTATTTCTTTTGGAACCTCTATTCTATTGGTTCTAATAATGCTGCGCAATGGTGCTGGCTCCAAAGTAGCTGTTAAGATGCTACTCAACGTAATTTATGACGCTTTCTTTGGCGCTATTCCTTTCTTTGGGCAGGTATTCGACTTTTTCCATAAAGCGAATCAGAAAAATATAGTCCTTCTTCGCGAACACTACTTTGAGGAAAAACACCAGGGTAGCGCCAAAAAGCTACTGATCAGCATACTCATTATATTACTTTTCGTATGCATAGTTTTGTTCTACTTCTTGTGGTTATTATCAGGATGGTTTATTCGCCTTCTGGGCACCATATTCTAAGCATATTCTCGTTACTTCCCAAGTTATACCAACAATACTTGTTACTTTGTTTATAAATAAATTTTACTTTTGCCCAATGTCCAAAACTAGAATATTCGCACTATTGATGCTTGCTTTGATTTTCGCAAGTATACTCACCAACCCGCCACGTGAACAGTTTGAAAAAGCGCTCACGATCAAGGCAAAAGATATCCTTGAAAAACAACTGCACTATAAAGACAAAGATGCTGTACTTTTAGGTATGACATTATTTGGGGATAAAGTCGTTCAAGACTTTATTGACCGAAGTATTATTATCAAAAACTACTATCTATTCTCCATCGTAAAGTTAAAATGGCAGGGTACGGAAACGCCAATAGGAGGGGGGGCTTTTAAATCCATTTGGATTAGTCCCAAAATCGATGAAAAAGCCGATGAAATCATTACAATATTAAAAGATCTGTAATGCTAGAAGTCTTATATCACGACGAATTCTTAATTGCGATCAACAAACCACACGGTCTGCTTGTGCATCGGTCTTCTATAGCAAATGATGCATCCGAGTTTGCACTACAGATGTTGCGAGACCAAATTGGCCAGCCTGTCTACCCCGCCCACCGATTGGACCGCAAGACAGGAGGGGTGTTGCTCTTTACATTGAACAAAGAGACAGACCGCCTTACCCAACCAATGTTTGCTGAAAATAAAATGAATAAGCGCTACTTAGCTGTCCTAAGGGGGTTCTGCCCAGAGCATGGCTGTATCGACTATCCACTATTAAAAGAAAATGGTACTTCACAACATGCTATAACACATTTTCGTAGTTTAGCTCTAGCGGAGATTCCTATTCCTTTTGGCAAGTTTGACACATCGAGATACTCCTTGGTCGAGGCCAACCCTGAGACCGGACGGATGCATCAATTACGTCGGCACTTTGCGCACATATTCCACCCGATAATAGGAGATAGGCCCCATGGTTGTAATAAGCAAAACAAGTTATGGAAAGAGCAATTCGAAATAGACACGATGCTTTTACATGCAAGCAGTCTCTCTTTTCAGCATCCACATACCGGAGATCAGATTGAGATAAAAGCGGATATTCAGCCCAATTTTAAAAAAGCGTTAGACTTACTGCATATTAACCCATGTAATACTGTTTAACCGCTCTGCAGCAAGACCCCTATACAACATGACAACAGCGTCTCTGTTCAGGAAGCATCTAGCAGTTGCGCATACCTGTCAGAATTTATCAATATTGCAAAATATAAGGTCACAATATCAACTTTATAAGTATTTTTGTAATAAAACATTTTTATATAGCTAAAGAATGAAAAACACAGCTTTGACAGATTTGCATATATCACTAGGTGCAAAGATGGTTCCTTTTGCAGGCTTCAATATGCCTGTACAATACACTGGTATAAACGATGAGCACGAAACAGTACGTAACGGAGTGGGCGTCTTTGACGTAAGCCACATGGGCGAGTTTATCTTAAAAGGTGAAAAAGCTCTCGATTTGATTCAAAAAGTATCTTCCAATGACGCATCAAAACTATATGATGGCAAAGTACAATATGCTTATCTTCCAAACGAAAATGGAGGAATCGTTGATGACTTTCTAACATATAAATTGGATGATGAGACTTATCTTTTGGTTGTCAATGCTTCCAATATCGAAAAAGACTGGAACTGGATAAGTAAGTTCAACACTTTTGGTGTCGATATGAAAGACATTTCTGACAATACGGCATTACTTGCTATCCAAGGACCAAAAGCAGCAGAAGCCTTACAATCTCTTACAGACATTGAACTTGCTTCTATGGAATATTACACTTTCCAAAAGGGGAAATTCGCAGGAGTCGACAATGTAATCGTATCTGCAACGGGATATACAGGAGCAGGAGGCTTTGAAATATATGTTGCGAATGAAGATGTAAGAACTGTTTGGGATGCAATTTTTAAAGTTGGGGCTCCTTATGGAATTAAACCAATTGGTCTTGGTGCTCGTGATACCCTACGTTTAGAAATGGGCTTCTGTTTATACGGAAACGATATTGATGATAATACATCGCCACTAGAAGCAGGATTAGGATGGGTTACCAAATTCACAAAAGATTTTGTAAACTCAGAAAACTTAAAAGCTGAAAAAGAAGTAGGAATTCAAAAAAAGCTTGTTGGTTTTGAAATGATTGATCGCGGAATCCCTCGTCACGATTATGAAATCGTAGACGTAGATGGAAATATCATTGGTCGAGTTACTTCTGGAACACAATCGCCTACACTGAAAAAATCTGTAGGATTAGGTTATGTCAACAATTCTTTCACAAAAGAAGGTACGGAGATATACATCAATATAAGAAACCAAAAAGTGAAAGCTGTTATTAAGAAGCCACCTTTTGTAAAGTAATTGGCCAATAAATAAGCGTAGACAAAGCTCACAAAAAAGGGATAATTAATTATCCCTTTTTCTTTTTAGTAACCATACTGTTCTTTTCTTGTTGCTTTTTAACCAAATCGCTCTTAACATGCTTCAAAAGAACAATTTTCAAATAAATCAACACTACGGAGATAGCTATAGCTGCTCCCAAAATCAGCATATTCCCACTTTGATAAGCAGCAACGCCACTCATTATCAAAAAGATTATACCTAAATTCAATAATAAGTTTAGTATAAAGTGTTTTTTCATCGTTTCTTATTTTCTATGCCAATTACCCGCTCTCTAATAAACGCAAAATACACAATCCCTCCTAAAATATTCGTTAAAATCACAAATAGTGCGAGTAGTGCCCGTTCTAACGTACTAATATTTACTGACAACATTATCTCCCGAAGCACCAATAGTACCCAAATCATAGATACAAGCAACGATACACTGAACAATACCACTGAAAAAGGAACTTTCAACAAAACCGTACCAATCGCCAACACATAAAAAATCAGACTAAAATAAAACGCCTGTTTAGTCTGGTGATATAAATTCTTCATCATTCGAAATTACGAAAAAAAAGCTTCGCTACGGAAAGATTCCCAGCTCTTCATAAGCCACTCCAATTTTATTGATTGCACAGATAAATGCCGCTGTTCTCAAATCCTCAACACCCTGCGTATTCTTCCAGACATCTCTAATTTCTTGATAAGATCCCATCATCGTATCTTCTAAACCAGAATGTACCAAATCAATCTCATCAGGTCCTCTCAAAATCATTTTACGTTCTACTTCTGATATCTTTTTATTCGTAAGCTCTTCAACCGAATTCATAATTTCCGCGTAGCGGTTTTCGCTAAACCTTTTCTCCAAACGTCCATACCGAACATGGCTCAAATTTTTTAACCATTCAAAATAAGAAACCGTGACTCCTCCTGCGTTGAGATACATATCCGGAATCACTAGAACCCCTTTCTCGTTAAGTATAATATCTGCTTCTGGAGTTAACGGTCCGTTTGCTGCTTCGCCAATTATCTTCGCTTGGATTCTATCAGCGTTTCCGCCATGAATTACTGCCTCTAAAGCAGCAGGAATCAAGATATCACATTCCTGCTCTAGGCCTTCGGCTACATTAGGTATATTTACTGCTCCAGGAAAATCTAATAGAGAACCTATCTGTGACCTATATTTTTGTGCCTCATCGACATCAATTCCCGATTCTTTATATATAGCCCCATTGTATTCAATCAATCCAACAATAATTGCTCCTGCATTTTGACAAAATTTGGCAGCATGATATCCAACATTTCCAAGACCCTGTACTATTATCTTCTTCCCTTTTATACCCGTAGACAATCCGATTTTCTCCATATCCTCTTCTACAGAACAGGCCTCTCTTATACCGAAAAACACACCTAGCCCCGTTGCTTCCACCCGGCCACGAACACCACCTTGAGAAATAGGTTTTCCTGTCACACAAGCCATTGCGTTAACATCATTTGGATTCAGGGAGGAGTACGTATCTACAATCCAGCTCATTTCCCTTCCACTTGTACCGTAATCTGGAGCAGGAACGTCTATGCCTGGGCCAATAAAGTTTTTCTTACATAATTCCGATGTATATCTTCTAGTAATCCGCTCTAAATCCCCTACAGTATATTTAGAAGAATCTATTTTAATCCCCCCTTTACCTCCACCAAATGGAACATTGACAATTGCACATTTATAAGTCATTAGAGCTGCCAAGGCCATTACCTCATCCTGATTAACCTCCAGACTAAAACGAATGCCTCCCTTACATGGAAGCTTGTGATGTGAGTGTTGCACACGATACGCTTCAATAACCTCAACTTGATCTCCTATACGAACAGGAAATTTAACTTGCAAAATAGAATTGCACGCTTTAATCTGTTCTAGAATTCCTTTTGAGAATCTTGTGAATTTAGCAGCTTTATCAAAACTACGTTCTACTCCACTAAAAAAGCTATAAGTATTACTTGTTGACATAAGTTTCACTAGTTAGTTAAACATTCAGATATCATATAAATCTATGAAAAACGGAGCAAACTAACTGTAGTTCACCCTATTTATTTTAAAAAGTTGAACTAATTTTATACAGACGTAGAATTCTCTGTTCATAAAAAGGGGAGCCTTAAGCTCCCTTTTTTCTTTAGAAAGTATTATGTCTTTTAGCTTCCTAATACACGTCTATCTCTGGATCAACCTCCTCTTTCCATGCTAATATCCCTCCTTTAAGATTTGCTAAATTAGTGAACCCTTGTTGTTCCAATAACATTACTGCTTGGGCACTACGCTTTCCCGAACGACACTGTATGATCACAGGTATATCTTTAGCTACTTTATCTGATTCAATCAAAATCCCACCTAAAGGAATATTAATACCATTCAAATTAGACACTTCATATTCAAATGTCTCACGAACATCAATCAATTGAAACTCTTCGTTTTTGTCTATCATTGATTTTAACTCTTGAACTGTAACCTCTTTCATATGTGTAAATTTTACCTTTTTATTGTGTTGACTGATTAAGAGTCGCAACTCGCTTTCTCTCAAACTACTAAAATATCTGCAAAACAGACTCTCTCTGTTACTTTTAGTACAATCAAACTTAGATAAAATGCATGGGATTCACGAATTCCTCATAAAAAAAATTATATCAATCCTATTTATTAAATTGTACTCCATACTGAATAAAGTCAAAATAATGAGAAAACTAATTTTCATTCCTTTACTACTAGCACTTGGTAGCACTGCTTTTTGCCAAAGCTCTTCACCGCATGTTGTAGACCGCTCCGATATAGAAAGGATTTTAAATGTGCTAGCATCCGATGACATGAAAGGTCGGCATGCGTTAACTGAAGATGCAGAACGGGCAGCAGACTTTATCGCAAAAGAATTTCAATCCCATGGCCTAGCACCATATACAGAAAATGAGTATAGACAACGTTTTGAAATGCAACAGATATCCAAAAAAAACAGTTCTATAGTCTGGAATGGAAAAGTTCAAGAACCAAATAACTTCTTGATATTGGGACATGCGGCAAAAATCCATTGGTCAGCGTCCTCTCAGATACCCATCTACAGTATAAAGAAAGGCGAAGATTTTGCAGAACGTTTTAGAAGTCATGCTCAGTCTGGCGAAGATGAAATTATACTTGTCGACCCTAGCTTCTCTACCTTTATAACTCGATACAATAAGATATATTCACGAGAAGATCTTGTCACAAAAAGCAACCACACCCCCACAAAAGTATTTATAGTGAGCAAAAAAGCATCTGACAACTATGAGATTATCAGCGAAAATAATATAAAAACCGTGTCTATGTCAAACGTTGCTGCGATGATTCCTGGTAAGTCTAAACCTGGGGAATACGTTGTTTTTTCTGCACACTACGACCATATTGGTATTATCAATGCTGAGGGGCAAGATTCTATTGCCAACGGAGCAGACGACGACGCCTCAGGTACTACAGCTGTGATCAGTCTTGCTAAATATTATAAAGAACAAAATAACAATGATCGAACGCTAATTTTTGTTGCATTTACGGCAGAAGAAATAGGAATGTTCGGATCAAAATATTTCTCGAATAATATTAACGCAGACAGTGTCATCGCCATGATAAACATAGAGATGATTGGTAAAGATGCTAAGTTTGGACCTAACTCATTGTATATAACAGGATACGACCGATCTGACTTGGCCCGACTAATGCAGCAAAACCTAAGCGGTTCAAGCTTTCAATTCTACCCTGATCCGTATATACAACAAAATCTCTTTTACAGAAGTGACAATGCTGTACTAGCCGCATTAGGGGTTCCTGCACACACATTCTCTACATCTCAGATTGACAAAGACAAATTTTATCATACTGTAAAAGACGAAGTAAATACGCTAAATATTGATAATATTAAATCAAGTATAGAAGCTATTGCTATTGGCGCATCTGGAATTATTAACGGTAGCCAGACACCTCGTCGCATAGAAAAATTAAAGGACTAAACCTCTTCACCTATACACACAAATGTTTCAGTATTAAATACCAAACGAAAAAAACCATCCTCTTCCGTCTCGAAGGATTGCTCTCCAATATAACGTAATCCTTCCTGAGATTTTAGACACCTCGGATCGACAAATATTTTCTCACCTTTGGGTTTCCACTTTTCATACTGTTTTTTTACAAAAACGTATCTTTTTTCTTTACAAAAAGCAACAACGTTAATATTTTCAACAAACTTTGTTATCGTACCATCAATCTCTGAACACAAGATATTCACTGCCGGATAGGATTTAGAGATTAAATAACGCATAGCCGCTTCAAAAAAAGGCCCCTCAAGTGAGAAAAGACTAGTCTGTTCCTGCAGGAAAGGGACAGAAACATTTGAAAAAACAACATCCACTTTTATTTCCTCCGAGAGCAGAAAATCTAGGCTATATTCATTCGTAATTATGGTAGGAGACCATTCTAACAACTGACTTAACATCTCCTTATCTAAGGCCCGAAAGTCTTGTATTAAAAGTGCAGGTTCTTGGTTCTCTCTAACAATATGGTGTGATGACATTTCTTCGGATTATTGCTTTTATCCTATGAGTTGTCGAACAGTAATATAGGCCATTAAGCCGATACTTAACTCCAATGCGTCCTCATCGATATCGAAAGTAGATGTATGGACTGCCGAAGTTATTCCTTTACGGTCATTCCTCGTACCAAGTCTGTAAAAACATGCTGGAATCTCTTGTGAATAGTAAGCAAAATCTTCGCCTGCAGGCCAAAGGTCTAGGTCCACAACATTTTCCTTTCCAAGATACTCCTCAGCAAAAACTCGCGATTTATTTGTCAAAGCAGGATCGTTTGTCAAAAACGGATATCCCTTACGAACCTCAAATTCACAATGAGCCCCCATTGCCTCAGTTATTCCTTTAGCAATCTGTACCATTCTCTTATGTGCTTCACCTCTCCATTCCTCATCATAGGTTCTGAACGTCCCCTCTACAATCACATCGTCTGGAATAATATTCGTTGCTCCATTACCTATAATCTTTCCCCAAGACAGTACAGAAGGAATACGGGGATCTGCATATCGACTTACTACTTGTTGCAAAGCAGTTATGATTTGTGCAGTAATAGCAATAGGATCTATATTTTGGTGTGGGTGCGCCCCATGCCCTCCTTTTCCCTTGATTGTCATATAGAGCTCATCTGTAGAAGCCATATATTGTCCTGCTCTGAACCCGACTTTTCCTACCTCAATAAATGGCATAACATGTTGTCCCAAAATAGCCTCCGGTTTAGGATCTTGCAGAACACCTTCTTTAATCATTAGCGACGCACCACCTGGCAGTTTTTCCTCTCCGGGCTGAAAAATAAGCTTTACAGTCCCCCCAAAAACGGGTTTCAATTGCTGCAATATTTTCGCTACCCCAAGTAGGGAAGAGGTGTGTACGTCATGTCCACAAGCATGCATAATACCGGCTCGCTCAGAACCATACTCTCGTCCTTCTACTTCAGTGATAGGAAGTGCATCCATATCTGCACGTAATGCAATAATCTTGTCCGATATCAAATCCCCCTTTACAAGGGCGACCACGCCAGTATCCGCCATGGATACATAGCTTATCCCTAGCTCATCCAATTGTTGCTTTACAAAAGCAGATGTCTCAAATTCTTCGAAAGAAAGTTCAGGATTGCGGTGCAGATGCCGACGAATATCGACTATCTCTGAAAAAAAGGCTTTTGCCAATACCTGTATATCGTTCTTAAGATTGGCCATTCTATCTATATTACTATTCCCAAACCCAAATGTCTTCTTGAAACACGAAGACAGAATTGTATTGTGAACGCAGCACACGCATAAAATTATTTGCTTCAGATCGGCTAGTAAAATCTCCCACTTTAACCCTATAGTTAGGTTCTTCGTAGTTTATATAACTATCCATATCCGTATATTGATTCCTAAAACGGCTTTGTGCAGCATAAGCATCATTACGATTCGAACCCGAGTATATCTGGACCCTGAAGCCCTTTCTCTTCACCCGGGTTGCTTTACTCTTGTCTACGATCTTAGGACCAAGACTGACCGCTCTCGTTGCTGTGGGATTGATTTCATGCTCTGCTCTGAAATTCTGCAAAATAGCAATCAAAGTATCTCTAGATACCTCAACCACTCCTGTTTGCTGTGCTTTGGCCGACAAGACCATTACTCCAAGACCAAAACCTAAAATCAATCCTTTTTTCAACATTATATTATTTTTTAAGCGTTTTTACCGTGACAGTTCTTGTATTTCAACCCTGATCCACAAGGACACTCATCGTTTCTGCCAACAGTTTGCTCTTTCTTTATTGGTTGTGTTACCTGAGCAGTTCTGGTATCTACATCTTCCTCAGACACACCTGTTGGCGAGCTAAGCTCCTCTTTGGTTGCGACGACCTTTGGCTGTACGACAGGCTTTGCCTCTTGTACCTGTTGTGGTTGCTGTCCTGGAATTTCACCTTTGAATAGGAAGCTTACAATCTCCTTATTCATACTTGCCAACATATTCTTGAACAAGTTAAAGGCTTCCATTTTATAAATGATAATTGGATCTTTTTGTTCGTAAACAGCATTTTGAACGGACTGTTTCAAATCATCCATCTCCCTAAGATGTTCCTTCCAAGCTTCATCTATCAAAGCCAAAACGATTCCTTTTTCAAAGGAACGGAATACCTCAGCTCCCTCTGTTTCGATAGCCTTCTTAAGGTTTGTCGCAACTTGTATGCCACGAATACCATCAGTAAAAGGAACAACAATATTTTCAATCATATCGCCTCGTTCTGCCATCACATTCGTCAAGACAGGCAGTGTTTGTTCTGCTAGGTGCTTTGCTTTACTCTCGTAGTGGGAAATGACCTGATCAAACAACTTATCGGTTAATACAGCTATACTACTTGTCGTAAATTCTTGATTTGTTACTGTTGGGTCGATTGCAAACAAACGAATCATTTCAATTTGGAATTCTTCGTAAGAACCACCTTCTTTCGATTCAGTCACAACATCTTCAACGACATCATAAATTGCATTGTTCAAATCTACGTCCAACCGCTCTCCAAATAGTGCATTTTTACGCTTGCTGTAGATTACGGTACGTTGTGAGTTCATGACATCATCATATTCTAACAAACGCTTACGAATACCAAAGTTATTTTCTTCAACTTTTCGTTGGGCGCGTTCAATCGATTTGGTCAACATACTGTGCTGCATTACCTCGCCCTCTTCGACTCCCATCTTCACCATGATGTTTGAAATACGCTCTGAGGCAAACAAACGCATTAATGGATCCTCTAATGAAACGAAAAACTGAGACGACCCTGGATCTCCTTGACGTCCTGCACGACCTCTCAGCTGTCTATCTACACGACGGGACTCATGTCGTTCCGTACCCACAATAGCCAAACCACCTGCATTGATAACTTCTTCAGTAAGTTTAATATCCGTACCACGACCCGCCATATTCGTAGCGATTGTTACCTGACCAGGATGTCCTGCTTCAGCAACAATTTCCGCCTCCCTCTGGTGCAATTTCGCGTTTAAGACATTATGCTTAATTCCTCTCAACTTCAACATACGGCTCAATAATTCGGAAATCTCGACCGATGTAGTACCGACCAATACTGGGCGCCCTTGTTCCGTCAAGTTTTGTATTTCTTGAGCTACCGCATTATATTTCTCACGGGCTGTACGATAAATAAAATCTTGTCTATCATCCCGCTGTATGCCTCTATTCGTTGGTATTTCGACTACATCCAACTTATAAATCTCCCAAAGCTCACCTGCCTCCGTAGAAGCAGTCCCCGTCATACCAGACAATTTGTGGTACATACGGAAGTAGTTTTGAAGGGTTACTGTTGCATAAGTTTGTGTTGCATCTTCTACTTTTACATTTTCCTTAGCTTCGATTGCTTGATGCAGACCATCAGAATAACGACGGCCATCCATAATACGTCCCGTTTGCTCATCCACAATCTTAACTTTTCCCTCATCCACGATATACTGATCATCGCGTTCGAATAAAGTATATGCCTTTAACAATTGATTTATAGAGTGGATACGCTCTGCTTTTATAGAGTAATCGCGCAACAGTTCTTCTTTACGTGCCGCTTTTTCTTCTAATGTAGCTGTTGATTTTTCAATGTCAGCAATTTCGGACCCCACATCGGGTAGGATAAAGAAACTTGGATCTTCTCCCGAAGCTGTAATCAGCTCAATACCTTTTTCTGTAAGTTCAACCTGATTATTTTTTTCATCAATAACAAAGAAAAGCTCCTTATCTGCCTTCGGCATATGACGATTTTGCTCTTGCATGTAGTAGTTTTCTACTTTCTGCAAGATTTGACGGTGATTCCCTTCACTTAAGAACTTGATTAATGCCTTATTCTTAGGTAATCCTCTGAATGAGCGAAATAAAGCTAATCCTCCAGCTTCAGGATCGATGTCACCTGCTGTAATAGCTTTTTTAGCTTCATTAAACACGGTATTGATATAGGCCTTCTGAGCATTTACCAAGCGTTCTATACGTGGTTTCAACTGATAGAACTCATGTTGATCCCCCATAGGGATAGGGCCTGAAATAATCAATGGAGTACGGGCATCATCAATTAATACCGAATCGACCTCATCAATCATTGCGAAATGCAATTTCCGCTGTACCATTGCATCTGGAGTTTGCGTCATATTGTCACGCAAATAATCAAACCCAAACTCATTGTTAGTACCATATACGATGTCACATTTATAGGCATCGCGACGTTGTGGAGAGTTTGGTTGATGTTTGTCGATACAATCTACACTCAATCCGTGAAACTCAAAAAGAGGACCATTCCACTCAGAGTCACGCTTAGCGAGATAGTCGTTGACGGTTACAATATGTACGCCCTGACCAGATAATGCATTCAAATATGTCGGCAATGTTCCTACCAAAGTTTTACCTTCCCCAGTCGACATTTCTGCAATTTTACCTTGATGCAGAACTATACCACCTATCAATTGTACATCATAATGTACCATATTCCATTTCACCTCATTACCTGCGGCCATCCATGAGTTGCTCCATAAAGCCTTATCTCCTTGGATAGTGACATTTGCTTTACGAGCGGCCAATTCCCGATCATAATCGGAAGCCGTAACTTCCAACACCGAATTTTCGGTAAGACGTCGAGCTGTATCTTTCACAACCGCAAAAGCTTCAGGTAATATTTCTAACAAAATTTCTTCAAGCTTTTTGTCTCGGTCTTTATTCAATTTATCGATTTTCTCGTAAACTTCCGTTTTGGCCGCCATGTCTGTATCTGAATTTTCAGACTTGCTTTTTAAATCGGCAATCTCTGCATCGATTTCCTTTAAATATTCCTGAATACGTGCTTTAAATTCAATTGTTTTGGCACGAAGCTCGTCATGTGATAAATTGGTTAGCTTGCTATATTCATCTTTAATCTTATTTACATAAGGCTGAATAGCTTTGATATCACGTTCTGACTTGCTACCAAATAGTTTACTTAAGAATTTTAACATAATTTTTTTTTATCTCTTTCCACATGCACAAAATTGAATCCAAACAAATAATTAGGACATTTTGGCACTAACCGGGCAAATTTACTTATTCGAAATGAGAACTTTCACTGTTATAATGTTTTTTTTTATTGTCCTTTTACTTTATTAACGCCTTTCTGTCAAAAAGATGTTTTTATCTGTTTCGGGAATCAATTTTAGCCCTTTGGCTTGTTCAAACATTTTTTCTATCGCAGCTCTTCCAGCACAGCCTAAATCGGACGAATACCTATTAACGTATAGCTCGATATGCTTATACATCACTGCCTCTTCCATCTCTTGAGCATGGCTTCGTATATATTCAATTCCAGATTTCGGATGTGCAAAAGCATACTCTACACTTTCGTGTATTAGACGATTAACTTTCTCTTTGATTTCTTTTGGCAGGTCCCTACGCACGACGATACCTCCTAGCGGTATAGGGCTGTCTGTTGTCTTTTCCCAAAAATCCCCCAAATCCACAACCTTATATAATCCCTTATCCTGGTATGTAAATCTATTTTCATGAATAATCAGTCCCAAATCTGCTCTATTTTCAAGTACCGCTTCTTCAATATCCGAAAACACCAATTCCTGCTTATTTTCTAATTGAGGGAAAGCCAATCCCAACAAGAAGTTTGCTGTTGTATATTTACCCGGTATAGCTATCACTAGATCCCTAAACTTATCAGGCAGGTCCTTACCCACATACTCCATTAACTCTTCAGCTAACGCCTTATTTTTAGTGATAAGCAGAGGGCCTACACCAAAGCCCAAAGCACTACCTGCATCCAATAACTCATAATCCTCTACAGCATAAGCGAAAGCATGATAACTGAGCTTTGTGATAGCCAGCTCTTTTTTGAAAGCCTTTTGGTTCAGCGTTTCAACATCAAAATACTCAACCTCAAAATCCAATCCAGATGTATCAATTTTTTGATGTATTAAGGCATCAAATATATAAGTATCATTGGGACATGGAGAAAAACCTAAACTTAATTTCATTATTAAATAGTATTAAACTTTTATTTTTGCTACAATCACCAAAACTAACATCGCAATAAAAGTTACAAAAACAATTGCTTTAGCAAGAGACTCTTTTCCTGCACGATAGGTGAAGCGAACAATAATCAAATTAATAAGAGCTGCAATCACATATAATGCAATAGGTTTATCCGAAAAATAGCTCGCCTGTATACCAGTATAGTTAGATAGTACATAGGCTAGAATAGGAGCGAGGGCACCTATTGCCCCTCCAGACCAAAAAGAATCTCTCATCTAGCTTTTGAAATTAAATGCCCATGAGTTTAATTCCTGAATAGTATGATGTGCTGTCATATCATACTGTGTGGGTACTACAGATACATACCCATTTTTTAAGGCAAATACGTCTGTATCTTCTCCTCTATCGCTCCACTCAAACTGTCCTGTCAACCAAAAGTATTCCCTATTATAAGGGTCCAACCTATGCTCAAACTCTTCTATCCAATGACCGTTGGCCTGCCTACATATTTTAATTCCTTTTATCTCCTTATTTATATGCGGAAAATTAACATTCAAGAGCGTGCCTTTAGGTAATCCATTTGTTAACACTTGCTCTGCTATAGCTGAGATATAAGGCCTACAGTGTGAAAAGTCAGCATCATGTGAAAAATCATCCAATGAAAAACCAATAGAGGGTATTGATTCAATAGCCCCTTCTACAGCGGCTGACATTGTGCCAGAATATAAAACATTAATCGAATAGTTTAAACCATGATTTACTCCTGATACACATAGATCGGGTTTCTCTCCTTTAAAAATTCGGTTTACTGCAAGTTTGACACAATCCACTGGTGTACCGGAGCACTTATACATTTCAACTCCCTCATATAGCTCTATTTTATCCAGCCTCAATGGCTTTCCAATAGTTATTGCATGCCCCATTCCCGACTGAGGCCCATCTGGAGCTACAACAATCACCCGTCCCAACTTTTTCATTTCCTCCAACAAGACCTTTATTCCTGGGGCTGTTATACCATCGTCATTTACAACGAGTATAGTGGGTTTCTTCTTTGTCATACTGCTAAGTTAGTAAATAATCTAATCCCGCACCACACGGAATCCGAGATTGCTAAAGGAAGCGCCTGGCGCAACGGAACCAATAAAAATAGTATTAAATGCTGCACAACTGGTACTATTACACCACCAAGAACCACCTCGGGCATGAGCTACTTTACGTTCTTTGTCTTGTGGCAGTCGTCCTTCACAAAACTCGAAGACATTTCCTAACACATCATATAGTCCCCATGGGTTAGCCTTAAAGCTTTTTACAGGTGCTGTATACATATAACCATCTAAAAAATCGGGTTCAAGATGATCTTTTTTATGCCAGATATTTGCATAGTCTGCTATCTCTTCTTCGGAAGCTCCTGCAAAATATTTTCCCGTGGAACCAGCTTTAGCTGCAACTTCCCATTCTTCAAAGGTTGGCAATCGTACCCCTGCCCATTTACAATATGCAATAGCGTCCCGATAAGAAATACATGTGACTGGGTGGTCCATCTTATCTGCTATACCACCTCGGGATACACCATTTGGGAAACGCCAATATGCGGTACTGTCTTGTATCCACTTAAACTCCTCCAAGCCTGGTTCAAAAACCTGCGCATTATGATACCTTTCAGCTGTTGTCTGATAACCTGTAGCATCTACAAACAGTACAAAAGCAGCATTAGTCAGCTCTGTTGTAGCGATACTAAATTCTTTGATAAAAATAGTTCGTTTCGGGTTAAGGACAGCTCCCTTTTCCCCAACAGTATACGTTCCTTCTTTTATTCGAACAAAATCCATATCCTGTGCAAAAGAAGAAATAGTAAAAGCTATAAAGAACAGAAAAAGAACACCTTTTTGCATCTGATTCACGCTATTTATTATTCCTATCGAAATTATTTTCTAACGTCGGTTTTTTCTTTAAAGTAGCCCATCGCACGTTGTAAAATCAATGCTTCATTTGCCTTATTATAGTCAATATATGTCTCATAATTATAGGATTGTCCATATAACTTCCGATATGAAGTAGACCTCAGAAACTCTTCATATTCCCCTTTTTTCATTAGCAAAAGAAGCAAAGTCAATGCATCTTTATCCTTCTTATTACTTTCAAAATAAGCAATAATAAAGGGAATCATTTCCCATCCATTAATTTCGTCGACTACATCCTTATAATTCACCCCCATCCGCTTGCTTCGTAAAGTAGACTCCTCTATATAGGACATTACAGAATCTCTATTCTCGCGCAAAAAAACTAGTTGCCTTTGACTCCAGGTCTGTTCGTTCAATGTAGAGAGCAAATAAGCAAACACCTTTTCTTCTTCATTAGGCAACATAATCCGTATATCACAATTCTGCGAATATACTTCAGGATGAATCATCGTATAGGTAAATTTTTCGCGGAGAGTCAACGATTTAAAATCAGCTGTCGATAAGGCGGATAGCCCCATGTCATCATTATCATCAGACTTGATTTCAATCTTCTTAATCAAGCCCTTCACTTTATCCAGACCATAGGGCGGAATCGTCATCTTCCTCCGGTATTCCCAATAGTCATAATCCGCTTTTGTAGGCTCATAAAGTGCCAAATCATCTTGCGCGTAGGAAAAAGTCACTGCACTTAGACTTATTAAAACTGTTATTAAATATCTCATAGCAATAGTAAACAAGTAAATCTACCCGTTGGAAATTAATCCCCTAAAATAAAAATAATGATTTCTTCTTATTTTTCCACAAAGGATTATATGGATTAAGACGATATCTGCAAGGGAGAGTACTCTCGATATAAATCAAAGACAGAAACACTTGATAACAGCTATAAATACAGCCCCTTCTTATCGATGAATTCTAAAACACGATCAGGGACAAAAAACTTAACATCCTTTCTGCCCTTGATAGCGCTTCTTACAAAAGTTGAAGACAACTCCATCTGAGGAGTATCTGTTATAGTCACAGCTGGGTGATTCGACCACTCTCCAGCATCACATTTTGGTCGTGGGTAGACAAATATTTCGAAGTCCCTCAATAGTATCTCCGCATTTTTCCATTTGTGCAGCCCCATTAGATTATCCTCTCCCATAATCAACACAAACTCTTTACTAGGATATCGCTCCTTCATATGCGTCAATGTATCGATTGTATAAGAAGGCTGTGGGAGTCCAAATTCAATGTCACATGCCTTCAGCTTTTCTGCTCCTTCAATAGCGAGGTTCACCATCTCTAAGCGGTCATACATATTGCCCAGACTCTTTTTGTCCTTAAAAGGATTCTGAGGTGACACAACAAACCATACCTCAGCTAGGTCTGTATATTGCGCCATATAGTTTGCAATAATCAGATGTCCTATATGTATCGGGTTAAAAGATCCGAAGAAAAGTCCAATCTTATTGCCTGCCATTATTTATCCAGAAAATCCAATACTATTTTTTCCGCATCTTGACATGCTACATCCAAATCGAAGTTATTTAATATCACGTCAAATTTATCCGCGTAACTCAACTCCAATTCAGCTTTTGCAAAGCGCTCCTTCAGTTTCTCTTCTGAATCTGTACCACGTCCAGAAAGTCGCTTTTGTAACACCTCTAGCGATGGTGGGTTTACAAAAATCGCTAACGCTTCCTCTGGAAACTTAGATTTCAATCGTAATCCACCGACTACGTCAATATCAAAAATAACACTCTTTCCTTGAGACCATATACGATCCAACTCGGACCTCAAGGTTCCGTAATAAGTCCCAGAATAAACCTCTTCAAATTCTATAAATTCTTGCTTTGCTACCTTATGTAAAAACTCTTCTTTGGAAATGAAATAATAGTCTTTGCCGTTTTCTTCACTGCCTCTTGGCTCTCTGGTACTCGCCGATATAGAAAACTCCAATTTGTCACTATATTTACTTAACAGATGTCTTACTATCGTTGTTTTTCCCGCTCCAGAAGGGGCAGAGAAAATTATTAATTTCTTATTCATAACTTACAATACATTTAGTAATTGCTCCTTGATTTTCTCAAGCTCTTCTTTCATACGAACTACAATTTGCTGAATATTCGCATTATTCGCCTTCGATCCTAGCGTATTTATCTCTCTCCCCATTTCCTGAGAAATAAATCCTAGTTTTTTTCCATTAGAATCCGCTGCGTTAAGTGCCTCCAAAAAATAATTACAGTGACTTCTCAAACGAACTTTTTCTTCTGTAATATCAAGTTTGTCTATATAAAAAATTATCTCTTGCTCGAATCGGTTTTTATCAATATTCTCTTTCCCTACCGCTTCATCCATATATTGGCTCAGACGCTCTCTAATCAATGGAATGCGATCACCTTCGACGCGCTCCACTTGTTCTAAATAATCAAGAATCAACTGTACCCTCTTCTCTAAATCGTTCTTCAAAACCTTTCCTTCATCCATTCTAAATCCAGTAAACGATTCGACAGCTTGATAAAAAGCACTCAACAATACTTTTCCTTCTTCTTCATCGACTTCATCTTCATTGTTTGCAATCACCTCAGGCATAGACAGCGCTAGATTAAACAATCCCTTCTGCTCTTCCCCGAGCTGTGCAGCGATATCTTTAAGTTGATTATAGTACTTTTTCAGCAACTCTCGATTTATTGAAGAAGCCTTCGCTGTTTGGTCAGCGTATTCAGACGAAATCAAAATATTCACTTTTCCTCGCTCTATCAGTTTACTACATTCACCACGGAGTGTTAACTCTTTGTCCGAAACAGCCTTAGGCAAACGTATACCTAACTCTAGAAATTTTGAATTAAGTGATTTTATTTCTACGGTGTATTTAACCTTTGCATTCTCATGCGAACCTACACCATATCCTGTCATTGATTTTATCATATGCAAAGGTAGGAAAACTAATGTTGATTTCTAATACCCTAACTATTGAAAAACCCTGAAAGTATATTGTACCTCTTAAAAAAAGTGTTCATGAATAACCTTTTTACCAATCATGCTTTGCTATGATTACGCACAAATAGGTTTTATAAGTAGATCCGCTGGGGGAATGGACAAAGCCGATACCTATATCAACGAGAGATCCGTTCCAGTCGTCCATCCCTAAAACATGTTTCCGATGCATAAAACCAGGAGATCCTTTTCCAATGACAAAAGCATAGATACCTTCCACCGCTGTGGCGTGATTGGCCGCTATCGATTCAAAGTTATTAGCTGACTTTTTCTTCGTCCAATCAGGATTTAGACTATAGCCTGCCTTTTCCATATAATAATTAGGTCCAAGTCCTTCGGGAGTCACGTGCTCAAAATAATTCCGGTTAGCCATATCATACGCCCTATATTCAGCAACTTTTGCGAGCTCATCATTCCAAATCAACTTTGTTCTTTTGACTTTATTCACTGATGAAATCTCTAGTTTCTTAGCATATCTTTCGGGATACATACGAATATCATTGAGTACATCATACGCCTCTTTCGCTTGCTTCCGATCAGTAGTAATGTTTTTGTTCTGAGCAATAGCAACAGTAGAGACCAATAATAATAGAACTAACAAAGTGCGCATACTGACTATTTTATATTTAGACTATCATTTTGCATTTATGTTTAATCAGTCTAAAATACAAAAAAGAGGCTGTCCTTATGGATGCCTCTTTCTTTTTTAAGATATAGGTTTTATTCTGCCTTATTTCCTTTTAGTTTTTCCCTCACTACTTCAAAAATTATCGGAAGTATAGAAAGGAAAATAATAATCAAAACCACCTTAGAAAAATTATCTCGAATTATAGGAATGTTCCCTAAGAAATAGCCCGCCAATGTAATTCCGACAACCCAAAGAATTGCTCCAACAACATTATAGGTTATAAACGTACTATATTTCATCCTACCAATTCCTCCCACAAAGGGGGCGAGGGTTCTTACAATCGGCACAAAACGAGCAATAACGATTGTTTTGCTACCATATTTCTCATAGAACGAGTGCGTTTTTTCAAGCTGTGTATCTGTTACCATTTGCTTACCAAACAGCCTAAACCGAGTAATGCGCATTCCAAAATGCTTACCAATGGCATAATTCAAGGAATCCCCCGTAATAGCAGCAATAAGCAGTAGAATGATCATAATCCATATATTAAGATCATTTGGCTGAGCAGCCAGCATACCTGCTGCAAAAAGTAACGAGTCTCCTGGCAAAAAAGGCATCACCACCACACCTGTTTCGACAAATATGATTAGAAACAAAATCAAATACGTCCAGGTCTGATAGTTATTTACTATCTCCACCAGATGATCATCAATGTGGAGAATAAAATCTATCAATGAATATATTAAATCCAATGGAATGGGGTCTTAGTTAAAACTATTCAGCATTACAGGCATCACCAGCATCAGAATTTCTTCATTATCTTGCTTGATCGCTGGTAATAGTAATCCTGCTCGATTCGGAGTACTCATCTCTAGTACAACTTCTTCGCAGTTTAAATTATTCAACATTTCTACTAAAAACTTAGCGTTGAATCCGATTTCCATATCCTCTCCTTCAAACTGACAGTTTAAGCGCTCGTGAGCCTCATTAGAAAAGTCCAAATCTTCAGCAGAGATATTCAATTCACTACCGTTTATTTTCAACCGTACTTGGTGTGTCGTTTTATTTGCAAAGATAACTACTCGACGTAGTGTGTTTAAAAACAAAGCGCGGTCGACAGTAAGTTTATTTGGATTTACTTGCGGAATTACAGCATCGTAATCTGGATAGCGCTCATCTACGAGACGACAAATTAAATGAATACTGCCGAATTGAAAGAAAGCATTTGTCGTATTATATTCTACTGCTACCGAAGTTTCATCAGAAGGTAGAGATGATTTTAAAAGAGTTAGCGCTTTCTTTGGAAGAATGATGGAAGTCGCCTTTTCTGCTCCTACATCGGTACGACGATATCTTACCAACCGATGCGCATCAGTTGCAACAAAAGTGATATTTTGTTCACCCAATTGAACTAATACACCAGACATTGCTGGTCTTAACTCGTCATTACTGACTGCAAATATTGTTTTATTTATAGCTTCCGATAAGATAGAGGCAGTAATCTGTACTGTTGAAACATTATCTACAACCGGTATTTTGGGAAAGTCATCAGCATTTTCTCCACTGAGTTTATATTTTCCATCTCCAGCACTAATCTCAATTGCCAAAGTCTTTGTATCTACCGAAAAAGCAACAGGTTGGTCAGGTAGAGTCTTCAATGTATCAATCAAAATTTTTGAGGGCATTGCTACTCTTCCTTCTTCTTTAGCTTCGATGGACAAAGAAGTTACCATACTTGTTTGTAAATCCGTCGCAGAAATAGTTAAAGTGTTATCTTTTATTTCAAATAGAAAGTTCTCCAAAATAGGAAGAACAGTACTACTACTGGATGCCCCGCTTATGGCCTGCAATTGCTTTAATAATACAGATGTGGATACTATAAATCTCATGTCTAGCTTCGATATATTTTTATATGCAATAATACAGAAAAGAATTAAATTTTTACAATCTAAGTACGGGTTTATCTTTCGTCACTGAGATATACACCTTAGATTTTTTTATGTCATGTATTCGCGAATACAACGCTTTTTATCTAAGTTTGTGTAGACTTACGATATGCAATTTAAGGAAATAGTAGGACACCAAAGCATTAAGAACCATCTAATCAACTCGGTAAAAAACAATCGGGTCAGCCATGCTCAGCTTTTTTTAGGACCTGAGGGTTCGGGCAGTCTGGCTTTAGCGTTGGCATACGCCCAATACATCAATTGTGAGGATCGACAAGAAGAAGACAGTTGTGGACATTGTGCCTCTTGTAGAAAGTATGAAAAATTAATTCATCCCGATTTACATTTTTCCTATCCCTTTTTTGCCAAAGGAAAAGAAGAAACGGCGACAACCTATATGGATGAATGGCGCAAAGCTTTTCTGACCAATCCTTATTTAGGTTTAAATTACTGGAGAGAGCAACTAGATTCTGGCAACAAACAAGCCAATATCAATATAGCTGAGGCCCATGATATCATAAAAAAACTTAGCCTCAAGTCTTTTGAAGCTGAATACAAAGTTTTGATTATGTGGCTCCCAGAATATCTCGACACACAAGGAAATGCCCTTCTAAAACTAATCGAGGAGCCTCCTGCAAAAACACTTTTCCTTTTAGTTGCTGAAAATCAAGATAAGATAATAAATACCGTAATTTCCCGGACCCAATTAGTCAAAATAAACAAACTTCATCACGACGAAATGAATAGTTATCTCATTGATGAACGAAAATTGGAGCCTAAGCGTGCAAAAGAAATATCCTTTATCGCGGATGGAAATATTCAAGAGGCCCTTAACTTAATCCATCAACATGGAGAAAACGAGACTTTTTCCATTTTGGTTCAATGGTTACGTTTTATAGTCACAGATAATGGAAAAGAACTAATAGGCCTTACTGAAGACAAACTTTCAAAATTAGGTCGGGAAAATCAAAAAAGTTTCTTACTTTATGCCATTAATATGATGAGACAAATCATATTAATGCAACAAGGCCTGAGAAATCTAGTCTTTTTGCAAGAAGAAGAATTTGCATTTGTAGAAAAATTTAGTGGTTTATTCCAATTTGAACAATTAGAAGAAGCTATCAATATCCTAGAAAAGACACATTATGGGATTGAACGCAATGGTAACGCCAAAATATTATTTTTAGATTTATCTTTGCAATTGGTTTTATTGTTCAAATATCAAACGTTCCCGAAAAATCGGGACTCAATAATATAAAAAAGAAATATGGGATGTGGCAGTTGCTCATCCGGGGGATGTGGTACAGGAAGTAAATTAGGTACAGTACCATCAGGATGCAATAACAATGGTTCTTGCATGACCAGCGGATGTAATAAATTAGATGTATATGACTGGCTTTCCGACATGGATTTGCCTTCAAACTATAAACCCTTTGACATCGTTGAAGTTCGCTTCAAAGGGTCACGCAAGGATTATTATGTAAACACGGACAACATTTACCTGGAAATGGGGGAGATGATTGCCGTAGAACCTTCTACAGGTGGATACGACATCGGACACGTATCATTGACCGGAGAGCTGGTGCGTCTCCAATTAAAAAAGAATAACATAGCGCCTGACTCTGTTGTTAAAAAAATCTATCGCAAGGCAAACGATGCTGATGTTACGAAGTTCAATGCTGCGAAAGAGCTAGAATGGGAGACTATGCATCGAGCTAGAAAGCTAGCTCTAGATCTTGGTCTTTCCATGAAAATATCTGATGTAGATTATCAAGGAGACAAGACGAAAGCTACATTTTACTATACGGCAGAAGGTCGGGTTGACTTTCGCGAATTGATAAAGCGTATGGCCGAATCCTTCCGAATCCGAATAGAGATGAGACAAATCGGAATGCGTCAAGAAGCAAGCCGTTTAGGTGGTATAGGTTCCTGTGGCCGTGAACTTTGTTGTTCCACGTGGCTTACCGATTTTAAAACGGTATCCACTTCTGCAGCAAGGTATCAAAACCTATCTTTGAATACCCTAAAATTAGCGGGTCAATGCGGTAAACTAAAGTGTTGTTTGAACTATGAGTTAGATAGTTATATGGATGCACTTAAGGACATTCCTAATGATGTAGATAGGATAGAAACGAATAGTGGTATGGCCTATCTTCAAAAAACAGATATCTTCAAAAAAACAATGTGGTTCTCTTACCCAGGTGCTGAAAACTGGATCCC
>JBEBQJ010000022.1:0-39913 GCA_040395455.1 Sphingobacterium yanglingense
GAAGCTCTAGCCCCGTAGATCGCAGCGGAAGAAGCATCTTTTAAGACGCTAACTGAAGCTATATCTTCCGGGTTTAAATAATTTATTTCTCCCGGCACACCATCGACCAACACCAATGGCGAGCCCCCATTTACGGATGTGAAGCCGCGCACATTCAGTGTAGCCCCCCGATTGGGCTGTGCGTCCCCCATGGTCACCTGCAGATTAGAAATTGCGCCTTGAAGTGCTGCCCCTACAGATGTAACAGGTCTATTTTCAAATTGCTGTTCACCAATCTGACTAACTGCACCAAGCACTTTCTCTCGTTTAGCAGAGCCATAACCGAGAACAACAACTTCCTCTAGCGCATCATTCTTTGGCTTTAATTCGATAACCATATTTTCAGTTGCTGATACGGGCACCTCGCGGCTCTCATAGCCGAGATAGGAAACGAGCAAGATATCTTTCAAGCTGTTAACCTGGATCGAAAAAAAACCTTGCCTATCCGAAGTTGCCGTCTTATGAAGCCCCTTGACCCGAATACTTGCACCCGAAATAACCTCTTGATTACCACCTTTAACAACCCCGGTAATATTGGTCTGTTGTGAAAAGCTGATACTTATACTTGCTAAAAGCAAGCACAAGAAACTGACTAATTTAATTCTCATACTGGATTAATTTATTGAATTGGTAGTTTAATTTTTTCGCAAACAACAAACATCTTTAATTCCTGCCTGTTGACGTTCGGCGTACTCTACAAGAGGCTCCTTCTTATTTTCCGCATACAGAGCGTTTTCTTTCGTTCAGCTGCTCGACGGGATTTCGGATAGAATAGCACCACGGCATTCCCGAGATTTATTGCGCGATACAGCAGTAAAGCAGAAATCTGATGTTTTGTTGTTCTCATAACAAAATATTTTTATGGGTTAATGACTAATTATTTTTCTATAACTCTCCTCGCTTGACAGTTACAGTATTCGGATAATTATTTAATCTTCAATCTCTATTTCCGATTCCTTTTTATGCGTGTTTGAATCCAAATATAAACGCATATATCGGAATATTAAAATATTTTTTGCGACAATTGTATTATTATTACGTTAATAATTTGTGAAGCGATGCTATTTTAAGCATAAATGCGCTTTTGAGCGCATTTGAAATGACAGTAAAAACGCATTACACATATTAAGCACGCATTGTAAATGCTACGCTTTTTAATTAGGTTTGGGATATTGTAACAAAAGGCTATGATTAAAGAAGAAAGATTAAAAATTATTTTAAGAGAAATAAACTTATACAACAAGGTTCTTTCCAGCGATCTGAGCGAACTGTTAAATGTATCGGAAGATACTGTACGCCGCGACCTGAAAGAACTTGTGGAAGCTGACCTTGTTACCAAAGTACATGGAGGAGCCATAAACAAATCACTTACTAAAACCTTGAAAAAGGAAGAGGAGGTATATGGGGCCGAGAGCAAAGTTATAATTGCTCAAAAAGCCACCCAACTATTAAAAAGAGATCAGGTTATTTTAATCGAAGGGGGGACAACTATACAATCTTTTACGAAACATATCCCGGCAAATTTCCCTTTGCATTTTTTCACCATAAGTCCACAGACAGCCATCAGTCTGTCTGAGAACGAGGGGGTTGTCGTTAATACCGTAGGAGGACAGCTACATAAAGACTCCTACTTACATACAGGCTCTGAGGTAGTTATGCAACTGAAAGATATACGAGCAAACTTATGTCTATTAGGAGCAAATGGATTTTCGCTAGAAAATGGATTAAGTGATATCGACTGGGAAATCGTTCAGGTAAAAAAAGCGATGATGCAAGCATCTAAGAAAACAGCTATACTCTGTATCAGTGAAAAATTAAACAGCAACAGAAAATTCATCATTTCTGAGGCAGCCAACATAGATTATCTCATAACCGAACTAGATACAGATAGTCCATTATTAAAGCCTTATATGGACTTCGGCATTAATGTACTTTAAAATAAACATTATTACGAAGTAATCGCCTATCGAGAGCTCCCAGTCGGGCGCTCCCCTCCCATTGCTGGTCTGCACATTAAAATAATACATCTTGGACATCAGGGCAGCCAAGATAGATTTGGTATTGGGGCAACTCGCAACTCAAGACCCAAGCTGCCGTGGTATCCCGACCCCACTACGCCACAGACAAACGCCTTAATCTGTTATGGAAATCGGCAAACAAAAGCACAACAAGCCAATAATAGCCTGAAAACCAACTTGAAAGTCGGATTAAAACACACAAGTCGTCTGATTAGGACACCTGTCTGCATTAGTATTCGCTCTACCTTTGGAATATACAATAATGCAAGGCAGCGATGGCAAAAGAAACAACATATCTAGATAACGAAATCCTGCATCAGGTGCTGGAACTCCTCTATCGGGAGATCGACAAACTGATACACAAACTCGCGCCCGAGGGTTGGAACAACAGTCCCTACCACTTTCCATTCGAACGGATTGAACACGAGCGCGAGGCGCTGTACAGCACCTACGAACTAGTAGGTCAAGCTTTTGAACAACAATTTGGACGCAGCCCGAAACAGTACCTGAAAGAAGCTAAAAAGATGGTAGATAACTTCTTAAAGCCCAATACGTATAACAGCACTGAAGGTGAAATTACGTATCTGATCGAATTTGCACTGGAACAGCTCACAAAACAAGGCCTCGTCTTTAAAAGCAGCGATCCAGCATACTATTATATCATTGATGAGTTTGATATTGGCGAGCAAAGCTACATCCTCGGTAAAAGTCTCGGTCTAGTAGATGCTACCACGCCCAACGTCCCCCTGCTCAGTCCAGCGCGGGGTGAGCTGTTATGCTATCTTGATCTCAGCGGATTATATGCCGCCATACTAAAAAGCTTCGGACGCCTCAATTATGACTGGCGGTATCGTAACGAAGAACTGGAATGCCACTGGTTACGTTGGCAAATAGCCCATACCATGAATCAAAATAATGGAAAAAACAACCAACAGAAACTATGGCAAGAACTGAACAAATCTATAGCCAGCATAACCCGAGGGCAACCACCGGATGAAGTCATCGCCTACATCAGCACACACGAAAGGCTACCGTTAGGCTATCCTCCTACGATAGAGGATATTGAATATATAACTAGCATAATTTGATAACAAAACTAAAACATATAACAATAACTATAAGCCATAGACCATAGGCTATCTTAAACACAACGAATCCCAGTGACTAGGTTGCTGTGTGCAAGGCGTGTCGGCCAAAAGACCTTTACGACTATCTAATAGATACGGCTTGGGGCATCGAACCAAAAAGCAGGTCGGTCTGGATAACATTCTCCCTTTGATCTTTCTGAGGATAATAAAAAGAAAGAAACTATAAAAAACTAAATTCTAGCGTTATGCTTAAAAACATCAAAAATTATGCAATGGCTTTGGGAGCCTTGGCTATTGCATCAGGCACCTACCTTTCGGTTCGTGCGCATCAATTATCTGAAGAGAACATTACTGCAAAGGTAGAGCTTGCCGATCAGGATTGGCATTTTAATGGAGCACCGAATCCAATAAACAACAATCCACAAGATTCTTCACAGTATTCACTATTTGCTACAGAGTCTTGTGATACAAATCCAGAAACAGTATGTATGCTTACCGCTCCGGCAGATCCAAGTAATTCAAGTATCCCAGACTTGAATCATGTGGTACCGGGTACGGGAGGCAAAACTGTTAAAATTTTAATTTCAGAAGCCTTAACTTCTGGTTCTAGAAATCTAGCCGTTAAAGAGTTTCGAAGCGAGTAGTAAAAGAGATCAGAAGCGAATAATGGAAAATGCGGGCTAGGCCCGCATTTTCTCTTATCTTGGGTTTTGAGGCATCCCAGTAAATTCAATCACCTCCCTTGGAATAAGGTAAGTATACCGTTTATCACCAATACTCAACACGTGTTTGACCGTATCGCTTCCGACCACTTCCAATCTCTCTAATACCCTAGCGTATCTTGGTTCCTGATTCAATCTCCGTAAATCGGACCACCGCACTCCTCTTAATAACATCTCTTTACGTCGTTCTAAAAGAACATAATCTAATAAGACTTCCTTGCTGCCAAATGACGGGAGTACAAAATTTGACTTATATCGCTTGATCAATAGTTTATTTAATGCCTCTTGAGATTCCGTTAACTTTCCTAGTCTGGCATAGCATTCGGCAAGTGTGAGATAGAGTTCAGGTACAGTCAGGCCAACAAAGGTGCTCTGTATATTGAACCCCGTATAACTACCTTTGAAAGAATAGCTATCATCGGTTCGCTTATTAAAGAACAGCTTCTTTCTATAGTCATTAACTTGATAACTACTATACAATCCGTTATCAATAGTTGCCCGAGAGGGATTCAATGGGCTTAAGCCAACACTGTTTGCATGATATATAATCTCCTCGTTAAGTATCTTAAATGGTAAAGTGGCATTGGAATCACAGGTCGCATAATCTATTAACACATCATAATCCTTTAAGGCGAGCTCAGCATTCTCCATGGCATCCTTATACCTTCCCATAATAAGATAGGTGCGGGATAGCGCAGCATAAGCTGCAGGTCTGGAAGGGCGCATTCTGCTGTCAATCTCAGTTGGTAGTAAAGCTATGGCATCTTTAAGACCTTTTATAATATGTTCATAGGTTTCCTTCACCGTACTTCTGCTTGCTTTTTCAGCCACATCGCTACTCATCTTTAAAGGGATACCCGGTTCTTCATTATCACCACCTAAACGATAAGGCGGGGCAAATACCTGTGCGAGCAAAAGATAAGTATAACACTTAATAAATGAGGCGGATCCTTTAACCATGTTATATTTGATTGGATTTTTTTCATCGATGCGATCTATATAATCCAACACCGTATTTCCTACAAAAACAGGGATATAGGGTCTTTTCCATTGCGTGTTCATTGTTAAAGTGGTGTATTCCGGAAATTTATTCCAAAAATATAGATCCTTCTCAAAGCTTTGTAAGCTATTCGCAACAGAGGGCAGTAGGTAATAATCGTCGGTACCAACCTCTAGTAATCCATTCCCCATTCCGGTATTAACACTACCATTATCATCCATCAAAGCCTGTAGGTCATCGTAGGTTTTTGGCAGCATTAATGACATCGTGCTCTTTTCATCCAAAAACTTTTCACAACCATAGAAGACTGAAGAAAGTAATAGCATAGTGATGCTCCCTATTTTATATAATGCATATTTTGTCATGGCTAATTGAAATTAATTTTTAAACCTAGATTGTAAACCCTTTGAGGTGGCATACCTAAATAATCGGAGCCCCTGCCCTCTTTGTTCGCTGTCCATAGCAAGCCCAGATTATTTACAGATGTACTGAGGCTAATTTTTTTCCAGATATAAGATATGCGCAGATCCTGCATACGGATCAGATCCCCTTTTCTGGTATTTGCATCGGAGTACAAGTAAAACTGGTCTCTCTCTGCTGATGCTGGATATTGGAGCGATGGAACTGATGTTTTCAGCTCGTCTCCTGGCTTTTGCCAACGGTCGTAATAATCCGCGTGACCAGAACGGCCATAATACAGCGAGTTATAGGCGATAGAAGAAGTCTGGTAATAATAGCCCATTTTGTAGGAAATAGAAAAATACAAGGACCAGTTTTTCCAGTTAAGCGTACTTCTGAAAAAACCATACGACGTGGGCAATCCTGACCCACGAAAATTTATATTCCCGATAGAATCCTTCAAAATGGACTTATAATCCTTCGATTGTTGTTTGTTAAACAAACCAATTGGGTCGCCATTTGCGGGATCGAGCCCCTCGAAAGCATATGAGAACATTGGATAAAGTGGCTTTCCGACTATAGGGTCAAAATTAGTCCCTTTATTGGTCGTGTACCAACTGGCATCTTGGACTACACCATCATACTTCGTTACTTTATTCGTCGCATAGGAATAGCCAAAGCCAGACTGGACATTTACGTTTCCTACATTGAACCATGTGTTCAGCTCCACATCTAACCCTCTACCTCTAACTTCGCCTATATTACGGCTTACCGTTGAAAATCCAGAAGTAGGGTCTATACGTTCGGCAGAGATCAAATCAGTCGAAATCTTATTATACCATTCTATAGATCCGGAAAGACGACTTTTCCAGAAACCAAAATCCAGCCCATAGTTCATCATCTGTACATCCTCCCATCTCAAATTTGGATTGGCAGGCTGTGTCACCATTGCATATGGATAATTGGTATGCATGGCATTACCTAGATATTGCATAATAGGGTCTGCGATATTTCCACTTCCCGCATTGCCACTGTGCCCGAGTGTGTAACGAAGTTTCAGATTATCTATCCATGCGGTCTGGGCCAAGAAGTCTTCTTTTGATAGCACCCATGCTAATCCTGCTGACCATAGTGGCTTCCATCTGGCATTGGTCTTTACACCAAATAGAGTCGAACCATCCCGTCTCATAGAGACATTTAGGATGTACTTATGCTTATAATGATAAGATCCATTGAAAAACAAGGATACAAAACGAGTCACACCACCTTCGTCACCTACATAGTCCGGTATATAGGCCTGCCCACCTAAATTTCCAGATAATGGGTACGGCTTTAAGTAATCCACCTGTGTACTCAACAGCAGATCTTCATTGTACCCATATAAGCGATAGGCGTTTGAAAAACTAGACCGATGGCTTAGCTCTGCACCCAACAAGGTGGAAATACCGTGAGAACCATAGCTACGATCAGAATTTAACTGTCCCCTCAAATTATGCGCCCATACATCCGTATAATTTCGATCAAAAATAGCACCTAGCGACACCGGATAGGTGAGTTTTCCATTTTTAGCGACCTGCGTAAAACTGTTTATTAAATCCCGTACCATATAACTCTCTTGTGTATACATATTTTGCAAAATCGCATCGGTATTATCAAAACGGTAAACCAACTGCGTAGATAATCCTCGCAAGGGTTCGTAAACTAACCTTAAGGTACTATTCAATTGATTCCTACTGCTTTTATTCTTGGTCGTCCTCAGCTCATCATAGGGTCTATATCTCCAATCTAAAAATTGACCATTCCCTACAGTATCTAGAAAGGCTGGATTGTAGCGATAAGGCACAGCCTGAGCCAGCCCATCTTTAACCAGATCCGTATAGGGATATACATTCTGAAGTGTGGTACTTCCGCCTGTATTGGCATGAGCATAGGTGTAGCCGATATCTACCGCTATACTGAAGTTGTCTAAAGGCCGGAATGTACTGTTGTGCAACAGCGACATCCTACTAGAACTATTGGTAATAACCGGTGCCTTGGAATAGTCGTAGCCTATCCCTGTACTGTGGCTACGCTTTAGGCCTGGGCTTTCCATCCGCATATGGTATTGTTGATCCAGCGCATTCCGATAAAAATAATCCTGATAATCATTCCGGTAATCATTTTTACCTAGTTCGCTTAGCTCTCTATCCAACTCTTCTTGTGTAATTAATGATTTTGAGTGCTGAACCAGTAAATCGACTACAGGTGATAATACGGTACGTCTATTCCCTAAATCTTTAATTACATCATCATAAAACCCTTTTTCGTAAAGCATCTTTTCGACTCCAATAAAATCCTGAGGTGATATAGTCGGTTCATAAAAGAAGTTCGGTCTATCCTTCACCCTAAAATTGGTCGTCGCTGAAATCTTCGCTTTCCCGGCTAGAGCCGCGGCCTTTTTCGTTGTAACGACGATAACCCCATTCCCTGCTCTAGAACCCCATATCGAAGCTGCTGTTGCATCCTTCAAAAGCGTAACCGACTCGACATCTTCTGGGTTAATATCCGACATCGAACCCGCGATCGGAAAATTATCTACAACAATCAATGGTCCCATAAGTCCCTCTGTTAAGGTGTTAATACCGCGGATATTGATCTTGGCACCGCCTGTGCGGTTATCAAACTGTAATCCAGGAGCTACTGCATCCAGACGATCCAGTAGATTAATCGATGGGCGAGCGTCCAATTGCTCACGGGAAATAACCGAAAACGAACCTGCTGAGCGTTCTTTATTGATAGACTGATAACCATTATTGATCACCACCTCCTCTATCTCTGCGTACTTTCTAGGTAGCTCTATGATGATTCCATTAGCAAGATTAGCCACATTAAAGCCAATCGTTTGGTCCTGATATCCTATCTTATGAATGGTTATCGTTCCGGATGACTCGGATACCTTTATTTCAAAACGCCCTAAGGAGTCTGTCTTGGTTCTACTCTGGAGATAGTTAACCGTAGCGTGGTCCACTATCCTGCCCTTTTCGTCCATTACCTTACCAGACAATTTAACCTGTGCTGTGCCTATCATAGATAAGCATAATAGCAGCATTGTTATAACTAGCCTATTCATACTACCAGTATATACCTTTACTACGTCTCACCATTTTCTGAATTTGATCTAACGTCACAAAGTCAAAACCAGTAATCGCTCGAACCCTGTCGGTATGATCTATCCAGATGTAACGCGGGATGGCTTGATGCGGAAACATTCCCTTCAAATACGTATCAAATACTATAGACTGTCCGATATCACCTGCAAAATGACTCGAATCTGAAATAACCTTCCCGATTTTCTTTAGATCATCATTTTTTAAATCACTATTGACAAGAACTACATCAATCTGGTTATGAACAGCTTTTCGAAAGTCATGAATCTTTGCAAAATTTTGGATACAGGTACCACACCAGGTGGCCCAGAAATCAAGAATGAATGGTTTATGACGCAAATGCGCTAGCGTCATCCTAACAGTATCACCATTCTTATAAACTATATGTTCCTTGGTCCAAAACTCTGGTGGAACCTTATCTCCCACTCTGATGGGCATGACTTCATTTAGGCCATTGGCCTCCTGCCCGAAGGCAGGAGAAGCCAAAAGACCACTAAACAACACACAGAATATTATTAATGCTCGCGACACGTCTTTGCGAGCGCAGCGAAGCAATCTATTTTGTTTTATCAGGCAGACATCACGCTGTCCATAGGACAGTTCTCTCCCACCCCTATTAAAATTTATCATTTTTTAAGGATACTATGCAATGAATTATTCATTGCAGATTCAAAAATCAGTTTGATTTTTGAATGCCACTGGAGCTGTTAATAATTGGTTTTGCGCTAGCGATGTGGCATTTCAAAAGAATTATACAAGAACCGACCTTCATCTTGTGCCAAAAATACAATATGAAATACAAACAAATTTGTAGCAATAGAAAGTTATCTCTATATTTAAAGTGTTAAGTTAAATAGTTGATATCAGTCTATAGTATAATCGTTGTACTGTAGGCCGGTACCAGAAATGGGCTTTGACGTTTTGACAACCGTCATTGCGAGGATGTTTTGCACGTAGTGAAAAACGACGTGGCAATCTCTCCTGCCCCTTTTCTGTATGCTGAATATCAACTTTAATCTGGCGGAGCGATAACGTTCTTTAATAATAGTGAATGGGAAAACCGAGGACAACAATCCTGGATCGTGTCTGAGTGGTTTTGTTTAGTGGTCTTTAATCGTCTCATAATCACAATGTTTATAAAAACGATGACACTCGACAAAGCGTGAAGGAGCCTATGTTGATTAAAAATCAATAAGGGTGAACCATCCTGCTTCTTGCCCCGGAAACCGCTAAGCAACCAGTCAACTGGCCTACTCGAGACCTGTATCTTGAACGCAAGAAGACTTAATAGACGGCTCACCCCTACTGGAATATGTTGTAAATATAATACATCCAGTAGAAAATGGCGAACCGCAGTCCTCTCGTATTCAATTTAGCGGTTTTTGGACGAGAGTAACATCGTTGTTAGCAGAGTATTACCTCTACCCTACGTGTCGCTATTTCAACAAACTAACACAAAGATAAACAATTATATACAAAATATAAAAATATTTTCAATAAATAATGAGTAGCAAAAGTGTAGTCGAACAATATATTTTAACACTGGAATACTATATGAACTTTTATGGCCTGTATAGTGTTGACATAAAGCATTTATTGGGAGGGTCGACGGATTTTGTAAAAGATACAAAAGCTGGCGTAAATGGTCCTACGTTAAAAAAGCTAGATGCTGTATCTAGCCTTTTCGGTTTAACGTACTATCAATTTGGCAATCCTGATTTAGTGTTACCCGAAATAGAGACTCTTCCACTAGCAACTCAGGAAAGAATCGCTTTGAGAAGCGAAATAGGACCTCCAGAAACAAGAAACTACAAGAAGATCGATTTAAAAAACGAAATCCTAAAAGCACTTACCAATTTTGATGGTGTGAAAGAATTTCTTCCCTCACATGTTTACGAAAGCCTTCCTAAGGAAATTCAAGAAAAAATAGGTTCTGCTACTCGTGTTACCGGACTATTTTCTAATGAACTCAAAAGTAACGTGAAGAAGACTGGTAATAGCCTAAAAAAATCTGTTGCTGGAAGACCTGAAGAATATTACGAGATAGTGTCTCTAGAACAAGAGAAGAAAGAAAAAAAGAAATAAATGCAATCAGTTATCACAGATACTTAAATTATGACTTTATTATTTATAGGTACTCAAGAGCTATTTATCCTATTACCCCTAGTCTATGGCCTTTTCATTTTGGCTATATTTTATGCGTTATACAAAGTACTATCCCGGTTATTAAACCGCTATTTGGTAGCAAAGCGCGAACAAACAGCAGCCCTACTCCTACAGAGTGATGCGCTGAAAGAAATCGCTTCAGCAATCCGAGAATCGAATGATAAGAACGGCATTCCGCCGGAGATACTGTAACTTGAAAGCAAAAGGTTAGTTCTCTTTATGAAAATCAAAATTCAACCTACTTATACAATAGTAGAGAGAATAAAAGGCAAAGGTTTGAATTATTTAGAATAAAAAACAGGAATGACTAATTAACAAAAACGATGACATATCAAGAATACTACAACAAATTACAGGAAGAATTCGCCAAGAGAAGCGATAAATTTATTAAAGCAGAGAAAAATTTATCAGAAGCTAATGGTTTTGCAGACATAAATCTATTAAGTGACTTTTCAGAGGCCAAAAGAAGATTTGATGAAGCAGCAAATAAATATCATGAGTTTCTAAATTACGTGAAGGAACATGGTATTGACCCAAATGATGAAATATCTTAAGATAAAATTTGTTTAAAAACAATAGTTAAAGTAAAAGGTTGCAGTCAATTATAAAACTAAAAGATAATGGTTCCAATATTTGAACAAGGATATGGACAAGGTATCGGGCATTCGCTCGGCAGCTTCTTAAAACGATTCATTGAAACTTGTGAAGAGCATTTAAAAAATAACCGCGCAAGTGCTTTTGCATTTATTCTTTATAATTTTCACGACGAACATATACGAGACATCTTAAAAAATCAAGGTGGTTTCACTCAACTTGATAGGCTATCTGGTAATGATATTTCGATTTTTTACTTACATTCAGATGACAAAGAACTGTTGAAAAATTTCAATGCAATATTTCTCCATGCATTTGAGATAGAAAATGAGTTTTCATTACCTTTTGTACTCTTTTTTAATATTGAAAATAGAGAGGTCACGAATGTCGAAATTATAGAACTTGAGCAAAACTATCCTATGTTCGCGTTTAAGGAGTTATACGATTGTATCGAAAACTACAAGAGAAGGTCAAAAGACAACTCAGTAGTCATAATATCCCCAAAGGCAAACCGACTAACAAGATTCACAAATACAATCAAACGAGTGTCAATCGAACAATTTATCGAGTGGGCTATAAAAGAAGCAACTCAGAAAATTGGACATCACTTTTAAAAAAGCGTTCTAGACACTCAGCAATAACGTCATTCGTAGTTCTTTTCAGAGACCAACTAAAAAACTCTAACCATGTCCACAACTCTCTCAACATATTTCCCTGTTATCGGTGCAAAACGTCTATCAGAGGTAGAAGTCTCCGCTGACGCTTCGAATCAACATGAGTTTAATGGAGTTCGCGAATTCAAAAAGATCTTTGGCAAAGACAAGATATCATTTGCTGCGACCTTTATACTCTTGTCCGATGATGAGGACAAAAGCATATCTGAAACAGGCAATATTACATGGTATGATGCACGCGCCAACCATCCGACAAGGTCTGAATTCAGACTCTATTACACATCAAACGAAGTTATTAAAAATTCACATTCAGGGGATTTACTGATCGTTGGTAAATCATCTCAAAATAAGCTAGCTGTTATTGTTGCACCAAAAGGATCCACAAGTGAAAAACAACTTCTTTGGTTATTCCGTCTTGCAGATGTTCGAGATAGTTTTTTAGTAAAAGACTTCACCAATGATAGTAGAGATATAGGTTATGCTGGCAGATATATTCTCTCCGAGATGGGAATTAATATAGAGGAGGAAAATACAGATTTTGATGATATTCTTCTAGATACTTTCGGCATGTCATTTCCTTCTACAAAAACATTTTCTGATTTCTCCAGATCTACCGTCTCTGGGTCAGCACCTATAGACGATCCAGACGGCACTTTAATAGCATGGCTTGAAAGGGAAGAGTTATTATTTAGATCACTTGAGCGTATGATTGTATCAGAAAGGCTCGCCTTAGGATTTGGTCATGATGGACGTGACGTAGAAGAATTTATAAAATTCTCCCTAAGTGTTCAAAACCGCAGAAAAGCGAGGGCTGGATTTTCTTTCGAGATAAATATCGCTTTGCTACTTACATTAAACGGTGTTATGTATACCCGTGGAGGAAAAACTGAGCGAAACAATAAGCCAGATTTTATTTTTCCTGGAGTTAACGAATATCATGACCAGTCATTCAATCCTTCCCTTCTATCTATGCTGGGAGTAAAAACTTCTGCCAAGGATAGATGGAGGCAGGTATTATCGGAAGCAGCAAGGATTCCCAACAAACACCTAATTACGCTCGAGCCAGCAATCAGCAAAAATCAGACAGACGACATGATCGCCAACAATATTCAGCTAATAATTCCACAACCTTTATTAGCTACATATCAACCTATACAGCAAGAAAGCATTATTACTCTAATGGAATTCATTTCGATTCAGCGGAAAAGACAAGCTTTTAAGTAAGTAATTTCAAAAGTTTGTACATTTAGAAATAATTATATCTTTGAACAGGACAATGACGGAATTAGAAAAAGCAATAGAAGCAGTTAGTAGCCACGGACATAGTTTTTCTAAGTTTATTAGTGCAAATGACTCAGGGTCGACCGGTGGGCATCAAGCTGGGCTATATATACCAAAAAACTCTTATCAACTTCTATTCGATACTCCTGGGAACAAAGGCAGTAACCGAGAAAAGGTTGGGCATATACTCTGGTCCGATGGGCGAGAAGTGGAGTGCAGATTAAAATATTATGGTGGAGGTACGCGAAATGAATACAGGATAACTAGAATGGGGAAAAATTTCACGGAAGGTGAACTTCTCATACTTGTTAAAACTAGCGCTGATAAATTTCTAGGTTTTTTGCTACAAGATGTACTATCAATCAACTCATTTCTGACACACTTTGGAATGAGTCGGTCCGACACCAACTCTCTAATCGTTAACAAAACCGTTCCTCCTGAGATTCGAACTGTTGTAAGAGAATCACCGGAAGCACCTATTTTCCCAAGGCAGATAGATCCTGTGACCATGCAAATGAGCTTTAAACCAAAAGCACATATACTAACTCTTTTAGGAGAAGAGCTCATCAAAGATCCTGTTATGGCAATCTATGAACTTGTCAAAAACAGTTATGATGCAGATGCAGAAACAATTCATGTCGATTTTTCAAATATATCTAATATTGAGACTGCAAAAATAACTATCGTTGACACTGGAATAGGAATGACCTCAGAAATTCTTGAGAACGTTTGGCTAGAGCCAGGTACGGCGCATCGTAAACCCCTTGACAATAATGGCAAACGCATAATCCTTAGGAGTCCAATTTATAATAGGGTACCTATGGGTGAGAAGGGGGTTGGACGTTTTGCTGTCCATAAGCTCGGCAATAAAATAAACTTGGTTAGCAGACCGGCAAAAGTTATACTTGATGAAAATGGAAACTTCCAACGTAAGGAGCTTCTAAATTATGAAATATCTTTGGAAATCGACTGGCGTACTTTTACTCAGTCACGCTACCTTTCAGAAATTAATATTGAATGGAAAAAAAATGAGGATCCCCGTTACTTTTTTTTTAAAGAAAAGTCTGGAACTAAGATTGAAATTTCAGCATTAAAAGAACCTTGGTCCAGGGGTATGGCTAGGCAGCTCAAGCGTCACACCATATCGATGGTATCTCCTAAAAATGACCGAACTAAGTTTCTCATCTCACTCAACTTTAACAACAATTGGCTAGACCGTTTTCCTGATATAAATGAGATTCTGGAACAAGCCCCTTATAAGCTAACGGCATTCATAGACGGGGAATATAATCTCTCTTTTGAATATCTATTTCTTCTTGCTAATAGTGAAGAAATAGGCCATAGGATGATAAAGGCTGACAAAGAATTTGATCGAAACGTACGTGGCGCGCTTCGTCCAAAGTTAAGAGATTATTTCATCGAAAAAGGATTTGAGGAGGATGAACTTGAAGAAAAAGTCGATAGTCTATTAATAAAGCCTATTCCTTTTGGTGGATTACTGATAGAACTTTACTCATACGATTTAGATCCTACCTCTCTCAGGGACGTTACCTATACTCCCGATATCCTAAAGAAAACTCTTCGAGATCAGCATGGTATTAAGGTCTTTAAAGATGACCTAAGGGTCTATGACTACGGTGAAACAGGTAGTGACTGGCTCGGATTAGATATTAAACGTGTGCAGAATAAAGAGTGGTTTTCAAACAATCAGAATATTGGCTTTGTATACCTTGATTCTGAAACCTCTGGTTCACTGATAGAAAAAACTAATAGAGAAGGGTTTATCAGCAACGAAAGCTTTGATATCTTCAAGCTAGTACTAGAATTTATTCTCAATGAGTTTAGAATCGAACGCCAGAAGGATCGGACGAAATGGCGAAATTTTAATGCAGGAGCTAAATCCACAAGATTCTTTGGTGATAGAGTCCAACGTTTTGTTGGACTTATCGAAGATGCCGGCATCACTGACCTAGACAAAAAGCAAAAATTACTAGATGAGGCCGATGGTATAGAAGCTGATTACGAAAAAACCAAAGAAACCCTACTTGTTCCAGCAGGCGTTGGAATGACAGCTTCGGTAGCTTTACATGAAATCGAAAAATTGGTCCCTAGAATGGAAGATACCACCAGTGCAGACCCTATAGATACGACCAAAGCTCGAAATCAAGTTGCTGAACTTGATAGTTATGTTCAGGGCATTCTATCAGTACTCAAACAATCAGGAATAAAGCCGGTAATCTTAAGGGATGCCATCAATCAATCCGTGGGCAACTATGCGTTAAAATTAAGTCGGAGAAAAATTTCAATTACTCTTGCTATAGCAGATGACGTAGACACTATCTTATGTGATAAACGTTTTCTTGTGACTATATTGATGAATCTAATTGACAATAGTATCCACTGGCTTGATACGGTCTATAAAGCTGACAAAGAAATCCTTATAAAGGCTTTTAAACAAGATGATGCCACCCACATCCAGATTGCCGATAACGGTCCAGGATTTAGAGACAGTCCCGAAGAAATCGTAGCTCCTTTCTTCTCTCGAAGGGATGGTGGAATTGGTATAGGGATGTATCTCGTTGATACCGTCATGATGAAATATGGTAAACTGCTAATATATACACAAAATCTAGACGCAGATCTTGATGATAAATATAATGGAGCTATCGTAGAATTAATATTTAACAAAAACCTAACTTAATATGTTAATCGGACCTCAGGTAGCTTTCGTAGATGACATTAAAGCTCAGATTGAACCGCTGGAAAATGCGGTTCGAGAATTACACACTGGAAGTATATATTTCGACGCTACACCTCATAAAAATAGCTTTCCAGACGTTCCACTGGAAACCGTTGAAATCCTATTTCTAGACTTATTCTATAAAAAAGATTTCGATGTAGAGATTTCAGCCCAATGGGTTAAATCTATAATTCCTCAACATTCCAAATATACTCTGGTAGTTTGGTCAAACGATACTGATGAAGTTCAAGACCTACTTGATCTACTTGATGAAATCAACCTTACTCCCGCTTTATATTATCTATGGCAAAAAACAGATTATGACCTGAAGAGTGAGAATTTTAAGGAAAAAATAGAGGGTCTCATCAAAGAGGTTTCTTATGGCAATAAAATTTCTCACGAATCTTTTTTTGGTGAAGTTGTTGAGATAGAAGAAGAATCTATTTTGGTGAATTGCCTGATTTCACAAGAACCTACTGTTTTTCAAGTCCGGAGATTTGACAAGGATTTACTTGCAAATGTTGAACACATTGAAGTTGGTAAATATCTTATTATAAATACATATACTAAACCGGGCGCAAGGTTGATTGATATTTTCGAGCTAAAAAAAGATCTAAAGAAAGAATTCGAAGTTCAAGATCTTTTCAAAGGTTTAGAAGGTAGTGCTTTTTTCATCGAGGGGTAGTCGTCATGAAAGTAACCTTTAAAAACGTTGGACAGGGTGACTCTATCATTTTGGAATGGAAGGATGAGAACCAAGATAAAATCGGAATTATTGATTGCAATATTATTGACCGGAAAAATCCGGTTGCGGACTACATAAACACATCCCAATACACCGAGATAGAGTTCATTATCATGTCACACCCCCACAGCGACCATTATTCGGGTATGCCGGGACTGTTGGAGGTAATTGTACAAAAGGGAATCAAGGTTAAGCGCTTTGGCCATTCGATATTTATCCTTGGAGCCGATTTTTTTAAATACCTAAAGTGGGTGGAAATTGATACAGCGCAACTTAAGAGTCTTCAACAATTGGTAACAAAAATACACGAACTCCGTACTTCTGGAACTATTTTGAAGATAGATATGATTGTAGAAGGGTGGCAGATACAATTAGCTGAAAACATTTCTTTAAAGTGTCTTTCTCCTAGCCAGCTTGAGGCGGAGAAATACCAAGAGATTGTTGACTTTGAACCTGAAAAGAATAAAAAAGAAGCAAGCAAAGCCGCCAATTTTCTGTCAACGATGTTCAAACTATCAATAGATGATTATTATTACCTTTTTACGGCAGATAGTGAAATATGTACCTTTGAACGTATCATCAAAGAGAACACTCATCCAGACCTACAGCAGCATAGCATGAGGATTGGGCAGCTGCCCCACCACGGGGCAGAAAACAATCATCACCCTGCATTTTGGGAGACCCTGAAAAAAGAAGAATCTCCATTTGCAATAATCTCAGCGGGTGTACACTTGAAATACAACCATCCCCGCTACCCGGTTATAGAGAGTTTTCATAGTGCTGGATATCAGATTCATTGTACCAACATTGTAAACGGTATGAAAACCTACATCAAACTTTTAAAGGATTTAGGCAGATCTAGCGCTGTTCTAGATACTTTCAGCGAATTAGTCAGTCAAGATTCAGGAGGGGATAAAATTTTTTAAGGTTCAAAATAGATTTTCCGTTTCCAGTAAAACTAGAATATTTGGATCAGTTTATAGCAGTCGCAACTTACTTATCATTCGAATTAGAATAGCGCTATCTCGTATAATGTATATACCTATAAATGGACGCAAACTTTGCTTAATCAATATTTATATAAGCCTTTGTGTTACCAATCCTTAATATTGATAAATCAGTCAATTATTTCAATTCGTTTTGTGCAAGAATCCTCATACCCTACAACTTATGTTTAGCACTCTCATTTTTATCTTAATAACTTATCAAAAGCTATTGAGCAATCCATTTTTCCTTATATGGAATCAAAATTAATCCTATCATATTTCGAATAACTTACTATATTAAATTTTGCTTAAGCACTATTAAATAGCTGTAGTAATTCTATTCCCGACTTCTATATTTCTTCCATCAAGATAATTTAAGTGCTTGCTTAACTGTCTTCCTATCACCTGTATCAGGGGCATTACAACTGAATTCCCAAACTGTTTATACGCCTGATTGTCGGAAACGGTTATTCTAAAGCTTGCATTGGGATTATCAACATTAATAGGATACATTGGATATCCTTGTAAGGCTGCACACTCCTGTGGGGTCAATCTACGTGGATTCATTCCGTCTTGAGGTACCAGTATCTCTGAACCATCTTTATAATAGCGTGCACTAAGTGTTCTTGTGGTAGAATCGGCTGTGATAGTTCCAAATCCGAACCCGTTACCTCTCTCTTTATGCTTCTGAGCATAATCCTGTAAATACTGCCACAGCTTGTCGCTCAGAGTATATTTTGGGTCGATATTCTGCTGAAGTATTTCTCCTACTCGCGGTTTTGCATCCGGTAGTATAATCCTATCAAAATCGAATGTCACATCTTCTCCATAGCGTTTTCTGTCAAACCCTATCATAAAGGTACGTTCTCGATGCTGAGGGACATAGTAGCTTCCGTCTATCACCCTAGAATCGAAGGAGTATCCTAAATCGAGAATAGTCTGTTTAATTACTTTAAAAGTATTGCCCTTATCATGAGAAACTAGATTCTTGACATTTTCTAGAAAAAAGGCCTTGGGTCTATGGGTCTCTAATATTTCAACAATATGAAAGAAAAGATTACCCTGCTTTACATCGTCAAACCCATGACTTCGGCCAAGGCTGTTTTTTTTAGAAACGCCTGCCAATGAAAACGGTTGACATGGGAAACCTCCGCAAAGAACATCAAAATTCAATGGGATAAATTTTTTTGTTTCGTCAAGGGTTATATCTCCAAATGGGACTTCTCCATAATTGGCGAAATATGTCTTTTGAGCATATTTGTCATACTCTGAACTAAAAACGCAGCGGCCATTGTTATTTTGTAGTGCCATACGAAAGCCGCCGATACCAGCAAACAAGTCAATGAAGGTAAAATCTTCTGTGCCAATTTCTGGACCATGAAAGGGAATATCGTGATGATCGAAAAGCTGGTGTTGTATAGCTTGATATGCTTCGTGATGATCACTGGCCCCTGTTTGTTTGACCAACCTATCAACATCAAGTTGATAAGACTTCTCTCCCGTAAGATAATAATGTGTCAATTGTGCTTTCTCAACAGGATTTAATAGACCCTCTGTAATACTTCTCTTTTGAACAGCTTTTCCTTCTTTCTTTTTTGACACGACGTGCTCTCCTTCACTTAAAGTTATTAAATCAATATCCAATCTATTCTATCCCATTAGTCCAAATCCAACCAACTATACTAACTCGACACAAATGTATCACAATTGCTTTACAAAACGTGATATAAATAATTATTCATTAATAACGAAAACCTGTAATGCATAGAAGTAGATTACTTTAGTAAGATTGTAATGCAATAATATATAAAATACCTATAAAAAACTAATATTATTAGTGAAAAAGGCGATAATTGAGTTTCAGATTATATTAATCAATCGAATTTCTATACATCTACCGATTGATTGTTATTTCGAAGATTTCTACCACACAATTATTAACGTTGGAAAATGCGCAGCTACGATGACGATAATTACCGAATAACAGTACCTCGATTGAGGAGTCTGCCGGCTTCTATACCACGAAGCAGCATAACTATACAATGTCTCGCATAAAGGGCAAAAACTCTAAGCTCGGAGTAATCCTGCGCAAGGCATTATGGTCTAAAAACATCCTCTTTCACCTTCACGACACTACAATAATGAACCCGATTGAACTCTTTTTGGAAACTGATAAAACTTTTTTCAGTGTATTGGTTCATTAAATCTTAAAGAGAGGTGTCCACCCCCAGCTTCCAAATCCAATACATATGCACAATAAACAGGAGTTGAATCCTCTGTAAACTCTTCTTAGTCTTTACTGGCCACATACTTTAACTTTTCGCAAATCAGATGCACCGCCGGTTCCGAATCTCAGTATAAGAAAAAACGCGATGTATAACCTCTTAAAACCCTTTCAAGCTATCAATACATATAATTAAGAATGTCTTGCTCCTTTTAGTTCTACAGATGTGTAAGTATGCTTAATCACAAAGACCAAGCCTCTATTCTCCGAAACGGATATAACTGAAAGATATTTAAGGCCTGTTTCAACCGTTGCCTAAATGTTGCAAATGGCTCTAGAAACAAAATGATGCCCTCCCTTTTATTATTCTTCACTATAGACATAGTTAGGTAGCTGGGCTGGCATCATGATAACGGGCCAATAAAACTCGCTTCCTCCCCAACCGCTATCTTTGGATCCACTCTGTTTAAGCAACATTATTACAGGGTTGTTAATCGCCAACACTTTAGAGCGCGGTAAATCTGTTTTCCCATCATCTGGAGCATCAGTGAAACTAGATCCTTGATTTTTAGTACGAGACGCGTCTCTCCCGCCTCTATAATACAACTTGAGTTGATCAGTATTCTTGTAAGCTAATGCTAACTCTACAGCTTGAATAACAACGTTAACATCCCAAGATAACCCTACATTTTCGAACCGTGGCTCGTAGGTATACGTTTCATTAATTTTATACAAAATGGATTTGAAGCTATCTAAATCTAAAATACCCTCGTTATCTTTATCCAACAAAGGATATATAATTTCGTCTATCTCTCTAATCAAATTCTGGATATTCGTTTTAGTACGAGTTTGAAATCCCACAGGAAGAAAACGAGAAAACTCTTTAAAAGACACTATACTTGAAGCTTTTATTTTGTTAGGTCCACACGGTTTAATATTACTCCCTTGTTTTGCAATAAATCGAACTGTCGAACTAGGATCTCTTTCAATACTATCACGAAGATTCTGATCAAACAAATGCATATTTCTCATCGCTTCATAAACTCTAAATGAGGTGTAAAAGCGGGTTACAGCAAGATCCTCCTTACTTCTGTTACCGTACATTCTAGAATGTTGCAAGACAGTATCCATCTGAAAACTATTAGGATCCCTTCCATAAAAAAAACCAATTAGATGATCTATTGTGATACCTCTATCTAAAGTTTGTCCACCAATAAAAATATTAAAAGGATTATCTAATCGCAACTGACCATCTTCACCTAGTAATTCAGCTACTTGGTTTTCAGAGTTAACAACTGTGATACCTATATATGACCTCTCTAATGCTATTTTAATCGAATCTACGATTTTATTTAAAGGGGGAATGTTAGCTGATATAAGGCTTAAAGAATATTTAAGTTGCGCATAAGATGTCGTTAAAATATTCGCAAGATCTTCGGAAGTCAAATTCTTCAATTGCTCTAAGATTTCCACTATCAAATCTTTTTGCTGCGCATGGATAGCCTTTGTAACACTGGTATGTAAAACAAATGCAGAATGATATGATGGTGCCCAAAGATCTGAGTTTCTATCTTCTTGTATCTGACGAATCGTACCACCGACTAAGTAACTTATCACAGCATCTCTTATAGCTTTAAAATTTGATGTTTTGAGCACATTCTGTATAGACTTCTTATTATATGTTGTAGTGCTTTTTGATTTTCCGTTTAAATATTTGATTTGATCATCAGGTACTCGTTGATAAACATAAAATGCTGTGGATTTTGAATCAATAGCCTCCTCAAAATAATACTTCCCTCCAACATAAGCATCATGGGGTTTTAAAAGATGTGTAAAAACAGGTCGATTAGGCGCTGTCTCTTCTCCATTTAACGCTAAGTCCTCGGGTTGTAAATAAAGTGAATAAGGTGTTGCGGTAACTTGTAGAAAACTGTTTCTTCCTTTAAGCTTTATCCTAAAATCAGAAAGTGATTTAGCTATTTTGGCGAACTCGAGTCCATCTGACTTTGTTTTATCTGTAGTAAAAGACACACTCGCTTGATCAGCCTCATCGTCTATTATTAGAACGTTTTTGTCTTTTAATTGCCCAACCTTATCAAAAATTTCTTGAAGCCTCTCCATATTTTTGATTTCCTTTTTTACTACAAAGACAACTTTATTACCTAGTATATAGCCAGTTAATTGATCTAGTTTTTGTAATTTTATTACATCCCAAACGTATAGCTTATTATTTTTAATAGGTATTTCAAACTCGGATTTCAATCGCTTAATAGTTTGATCAACAAGCGCAACCGAATTTTTTGTAAAGACTACTGCTACGTCGTAACCTTCGTCAAAAGAACGTGCCATAACACCTAAAAAAGCTCGCGTTTTTCCAGACTGAATCAATCCTAGTAAAATACCAGGTTCTATTTCATTGGTATTGTGTTTTTGGAGATTTGAAACAACAGCTTCCATCACTTTTTTAAGTTCTGCGCTATCTCCTCTCTTTTCTGTTATGTATTTGTAAAAAGCCATTAATTATTTCCAAAAAACTTTAATTATTTAATAACATAGACGTCTTGTACAATAATACAATATAATTAACAAGTAAAGTACGGGAATCCGTAAAACAGTAACAAGCCCCTAATCCTAGGTTATATTCTTACTTATTTTTCGCTACATTAGCAATAATGAATCATTTTCCCCTCGATAGAAAATTACCGACACAACACCTAGCTGCATGCTTTAACAGTACATCTGCGACATATAAATTCTATTGGTTATTAGCAATACTGAACGCTATGCAGAATGGACAACAAGAAATAAGAAAAGAGCAGTTATTCGCGAGTATGCTATCCAATGCTTGGTATACGATCAATTATTTTCAGGTGTCTTTTGGTCAGCAGGATATGATACAGGATACGGTCCGTAAGCTGAAGGATATTGAAGGTCTCACTATCGATGCAGACCGCTCTCGAATAAAAGCGCAGTTGGAAAACTCAGCCAATCCGAATACTAGAAAGCTGTTATTTCATTTTGATAAGCAAGTCCCCCACTGGTTTCTAAGCCCATGGTATCCGGGAATAAATAGCAAAGGCAAAATATATGAGCTGTCGCAGGCTGATGTGAATAAACCTCTATACAGGCTGTATAAGGAAAAGATAGTGCTATCGGATGTGTGGTTTGCGTACCTCACAAAGCATATACGCGTCATAAGGGATTATGTATACTGGAACTTGTCACTCTTCTTGCAAGTGCGCAATCCGAATGTGCCTGATATCCCCAACAAGTTGATAAAGCCAGCTACGCGCAATTCACTGACCAAGCAGCGCAAATTCTGGGACTATATAATAGATGTTAATGGTCCTTTGAAATGTATCTACACGGGCAATGAGCTATACAAAGGGCAGTATCATGTGGAGCACTTCGTGCCCTACAGTTTTGTATCGCACGACCAGATATGGAACCTGATACCGGCAGATAGTAACTTCAACGTGAGCAAAAGTAACAGGCTCCCTTTGCTGGAGAAGTATTTTGACTCTTTCTATATGATGCAGGATATAGCGGTGCGTACCTACATACGTGAAAAACCGAATGAAAGACTGCTGGAAGACTATTTCTATATCGGCACGGATCTAAGTAGCGGGTTATCGCGAGAGAAATTCTATAATGTAATCAATCCATTGGTGACTATTGCAGCGAACAATGGGTTTGAGTTTTTAATTAAATAGTTGGTTTATGGGGATTCGTGACTTCTTCGAAATTGCTAAAGACAGACATATTGGTGAAACCCTACATTTTTTCCTGATTAGGGACGGCTTTCCGGTAAGTCCTGGACACACGCTAATCATATCGAAAGCGCTTCGTAAGGATTATTTTGAACTTACTCCTGATGAAAAAGCTGATCTGGACAACGCGATCACGCTTGCTAAATCTCTCATTGAAAACGAGTTTACATCAGACGGTTATAACATCGGCATGAATTGTGGGGAAGTTGCGGGTCAAACGGTATTTCATTTTCATTGCCACCTGATACCTCGCTATGTCGGCGACGTGCCAGATCCACGAGGTGGTGTGAGGCATGTGATACCTAGTAAGGGGGCTTATTAGATTAAACAAGAGAAACACTGCGACCATGATTATCGACATTATCCTCATTCTCAGATTTACTACATGATAATAGAGAAAATGTAGTAATCAAGAAAAGTGCTAAAATATTTCGCATTGTAATTGATATAGTTTTCTGCAAAAAATAAAATAAAACATTAGATTGAATATTTTACAACAATAGACAAACAGTTATCGTAATCCCAACCTAGGGCTTCAATTTTAGGAATACCTAAATAACAACACTTAATACCTCTTTCTAAAGAGGTACATATATCGTCACAACAGACTTTCACAACACAAGGCCCTCCTCTCCTATACTGATACACTTGCGATCCGGCTTACGGCTCAGTATATGTTATAGGTTAATAACCTTGCAATTTAGAATTGTAAATAAATATTATTTTATTGCCTTACAATAAGCATTTAATTAGCTTTGTAAAATGGAATGGCACAAAGAATTGATAGTCACTATTGGCATTCCAATTATTCTGACAAGCGTTAATACATGTTATAATCCTACGCTTTAATAACCATCAACCAGTCGGTAAAGGGATTACACCGGCAACTAAAAACTATTAGATTAAATGAAAAAGGTATTTTTACTTTTTATGAGCGTGGCAACATTGATGAGTTGCTCGAAAGATGAAAAGGCAGAGACAAAGCCTTCGGGTTGTTATTTATCAACTATCCACGATGCCAATGGTGGAGGTAAGTATGATTTGAAATATAACCAAGAAGGACTAGTAAGCCTTGTTAAACTTCACCTTGATGATGATGTGATTGACTACAAAATAACCTATGAAAAAGAAAGAATAGTTGTTGATCTATCTGACACTCGTAACAACAACAAGTATCTAGGACAAAACGTATACACGTTAACAAATGGATTAGTATCTAAAGTATACTATAATGAAGAAGGCTCAAAAAGTGAGGAAGTATTCGAATATACTGATGGATTTCTTTCAAAAATTAAAAACTCTAGAGGATTCAATAAAAATTTGACCTATAAGGATGGTAATCTAACAAAGGTTGAGATAGAGGGAGCGCCTTACAATGTAAAGTATGAATATGACCTGAGCCTTCCTTACGTGGGACATTCACTTAGTGTTATTTACAGTGATGCAGAGCACGGAAACTTAGATGATAATGAGATCTATCCATTTTTATACGAGCAGGGTTTTTTCGGAAAGAGACCAAAGAACCGGATTGTTGCTACAGACAGAACTAAGAAATCAATCGAGTACAAATTTGATTCCAAGAACAATCTGCAATCAATTCTATACACGGATAATAATAGCAATGAAGAACTAAGCACATTTAATTACAGCTGTAATTAGAGTAAATTAAATAGGGGAAACCTACAAATATGATTTAAGACAAACACTAAGTTTAAAATCAAAGCCTCTCCACATCGGAGGGGCTTTGTGCCTCTTTCCAAAGAGGTGCAATCAGACAGTACTTAAAGAGCATACAGATAAAAGATATAGCTCCTGCGGACTGCAGGGATGTTTTTTTCTAATGAGACTGTAAAATAAATTGTGTCAGCGGAATAATTAGACAGATACTCGTTCGTGATTTTTATTCAGCTATCTTCGATTGTAGCAATTCGTTAGGATTTACTACTGGTAAAAGTGTAATCTTACCCTAACTAGCTACATCCAAAACTAAAGAATTCCAATCTGGATATGGGCTATACGGTATTCCGATTCTGGTCGCAGGATGTGCTGAAGAAACTCCCTACGGTAATGAACCAGATTGAGATGCTTCTGGAGACGCGGAGGCTGTATCGTTAGGACTTTGTGACAATAATCTATGTGCCTTACAAAAGAATATTGTCTCTTCCCGAGATATCACTTATATTGGCATACAATAAATACGGAAATCAAGCTGTGTGTAAAAATGAGACCAATAAGGGAAAAAGAAGAGCAATATAGATATGATATGGCGCTCCTTAAGTCGTATAGCAACTGGCATGTAAGAATACAAAATAAGCAGTTGGATGAATCTATCCGTCTCCTGGATCGGTTTACCACAGTATATGAAACAGAGATTGAGAAATTGCCCTATCAGTTGAATCTGATGGACGAACTCCGAAGTAATGAAAATGCCCACAGTAAAATATTGGCAAAACTGCTTAAATATGCTCCCGCGCGAAATAGCTTCTTTGAATATTTAAATGAAAATCATGGATTTGGGTTTGATAGGCTACAGATTAAATCTCCAATGATTACAGCAGAACGTATGCGGATAGATGTACTCATCAAGGAACATAACAGGTACGCTATTATTATTGAGAACAAAATACACAATGCAGTAGAACAGCCGAACCAAATAGCCAATTATATAGATAAATGTATAGATTTAGGGGTTAAAATGAAGGATATCTATGTTATCTATCTTACTAAAACAAAAGATAATATACCTGACGATCAGACCTGGGGGCGCTATTCTACGGAAGAATTTGGCAAGAGATATTGTCACATTTCATATAGGGAAACTATCCTGGCATGGTTGAATAGCTATACAGAAACCATCCTACCGACGGAAATCTCGCTAATATCTGCATTGACGCAATATATAGATCATCTTAATAAACTATTGTATATAAAACATGAAAATCAGTTAATGGAACAAAACCTACAGCAATTCCTTCGTCAAGAGTTAAATCTGACAACAGATAATACGGAAAACCTCATTGTTGTCGACCAAAGAATCAAGTCACTAAATGAACTAAGTTCTCAATTGTCACAGTTGATGAACAAAATCAGAGAAGAAGTCTTTTGGGACTGGAGGGATGCACTAACGGAACAATATGCTAGCTCTGGAAACAATAGTGTATTCCACGAAGTTGATTCTCATTTCATCAAAGCAGGAGTCAAATTTGACTATAAAGGAAAGCGATTCAGCGTCTTGATCGAGTATAACTACAATAGTATATACCTTGGAGTTGGCCGACATTACGCTGATACTACCCTAGACGCAGAATTGAAAGAACTATTCTCTCCACTCAATCTCTCGGAAGCGATGAAGGAAGAAGAACCTTGGTGGTATGGATGGAAGTATACTAGTTTTGAACATGGATATGCCGAATTACTAAACTTGATAAAGCTGGTAGAGGATCGTCTACGCCTGAAATAATAAGCGATCAAATGCCACTTGAAATGAATCCATTCAAGTGGCATATCCAGTACGATTGTCAACCTAAACTATAACGCAGGTGAATGTTTTCCTTTGGCTGCCCCATTGGGATGTCGCATGCAGGAGCCGCTAGTCAGGCCTGATAGGTTGCTGTATTTGTTACCGCAGTATTTGCAGGTGTACTGCGACTTTTCGCCTCCTTCGTATAATTTATGTTTACCTTTTGCTGCCCCGTTGGGATGTTTCATACAAGAGCCACTTGTCAGGCCCGCCACGTTGGAATACTTACTTCCGCAATACTCGCAATAAAAATTTGCCATTAGATTTCTGTTTTGTTGTTTTAATGCCTACTCTTTCTAGTTTTCGGCGTCCCTATATTATGCTATTTTGAATCCTAAGCTACAGCGCTGTAGTTTGTCGGAGTGTTGCTTCTGGTCGTTTTGATGGAAGATGGAGACCAGCGGCATGGGCTGGCTGATCATGGCCTGGAAGCCCAATGAGTCGGACAGCTGCTGTGCCTTGTCGATGGCCAATGGGCGGAACTCGTACTGGGCGATGAGCCGTCCCTGACGTAGCAGGGCCTTGTCGACGCGCGACAGGTCGGTATTGAAGGTACAGACAAACTGTATACCCAGGCTATCGGCCAATAGGCCGTCGGTAAAATTGAGCAGTGCGGATACGGCCGAGACTCCGCTGACTTCGCGGTCGATGACGAGGTCTTCGGCATCCTCGATGACAAAAATGGAATTGGGATGTGCTATAAAGAAGGAAAGCAACTTGGGACCATTGAGATCGGGTGCCATCTGTACGGGAATGAAAATCACTTCTTTGTCCACGCTACGGATTAGGTGCCGGATGTAGCTGGTCTTGCCGGTACCGGGTGCTCCGTGCAGTAGGACGATGCCTTTGTCTCCATGCTGCTGAAGGCGGCCTTTGATACGTCTATCGACTGGGATGAAATCGTCGTTGTAATGGAGCGCAAGATCGATAGTGGAATCGGCAATATGCATACGCTTGGTGGCCAGTTCGCCAAATGTGTCGACCAGAAAGGATATCTTGGCATCGTCGTAAGCTTTCTTTTTACGTAGGGTATGCAACTTGTGCTGAAGTCGCTGTACTAAGTTGTAAGGATAGCTCTTGAAATAGAACGTGACGCTGGCATGCTGAAAGCTTAAGGCGATAAGCAGGCCTCCCCTGATTGCGAGACTGACGGTGCTGTAGGTCAGCGCTTGGGTATCGCGAGGTTCTTCTCTTTCGTACACGCAATCGATGATGTCGCTGGAGAGCTGCTCAAATAGCCATGGCAGGGCCTGATTGCAGTCTATGGATTCCATTCGCTCGATATGGGGCAACTCCTCGAAGTAGTGGGCAAAGAGCATATAGGGTGAAATGCCTTCGCTCATGCTGTCTTTGAGGTAATAGTTTTGCTCAAAACTGAGTTTTGCCTTGTGCTGTCTGTCCTGTGCTGCAAATGATGACAGATCGAATGGGGGTATATCGGTGGTTCCTCTCATAATAGCACAAAGATGGAGGGGCATCACGCCAATGTATGACGTGATGATTTGCTATTTTTAGATTCTCTCTTTGTACGACTTGTAGTCCCACCAGTGGAGCCAGAACTCGTCAAAAAGGGCATTGCCGGTCGGCTCTGTCAATGTCGGCGCTATGCTATCCAATAAAATTGCTCTAAAACCATTCTGCTGGGATATGGCCAGATCATTGGCATGAAAGTCATCATCTGATCTGAGCACGATGTGATGTAGGCTGATGTCTTCGGCCAGGTAATGACGGGAGGCTATCTCTTTGTATTTCTGTAGCTGCTCGGTACGTAGTCCTGCGTATACTTTGTTCTCGATGATGAGGGCATGACGCTCACCATTGCTTAGGTCGACTTCGACCCAAAGGTCGATATGGCTGGACTGTTTCCAACAGAGGAGCTTGGTTACTTCTACATGGTCGAGGCGGTCTGCTGTGCCATACATGAGACTGGATAGGACTTGTTTGGCGTAGCGATTGACCTGTGTGTTGGGCTCGGTATTATATCGGGATTGGCTACAGCGTAGTGTCCACGAGAGTATGTAATCGAGCATTTCTTCTTGTTTGTCCGATTCGGACGAATCGCATAGGAATGCGGGTAATAGTGTTTCCATATGTATTGATTTGATAGGGTAATTATAATTTATTCGGTGTATATATCCAAGAATTGTGCGCGCTTAAAAGCGCGTTGTAGAAATCGCTTGACAGTGGCTATGCCCTCGCGCTCTAAAATTAGGGTGAGTATGCCGGTACGGGTGCGATGATCCTGCTCATTGACGAACTGTGATAGATAGCCGACATTTTGATAATCGGCATAGATCCACTCGGGCATATGCTGCCCATGTATATAGTATAGGCCGCTCCCATCGGCCCAACGGACTGCTCTGCCTGTGCTGGAATGTGGCTGTAGGCTGCTATTATATTTGATATGTGGATGGGGCAATGCCACGACGTGCCTGTCCCAGCAGTAGAGCTGAAATGTGCCTGAATGCAGGAGTTTTAGATAGTTATGATACGGGATGGGTTGACTCCCCTGCTCTGCTAATAGCTCGGCAAAGGCCATGCTGCTCAACAGGCTATCGGGCGAGAATGCATGGGGTATCTGCCGGTGCAGGTAATAGCGTATATGGTCGGCGTGCTGTTGTGAGGCCTGATCGGATAGGATGTCGTACAACTGCTGCCGTTGGGTTCTATTGAAGTGTAGCTTGGCCTGATCTAGTATGGGGCTGACGACCTTGTCGTGTACTAGGGATTCTATACGGAGGCTATTGATGGGATTGCCCCAACGGTGCCAGGACTGCAGTTCGTACAGACCGGAGACGATGCTGATCTGGGGGACGGGCAAGCCTAGGAGTTGAGTATATAGCTCCGCTACGCCCTCTTGGAGTAGCGTGCTATTGATGGGGGCTGATTTTGCTTCGGACAATGTGATGAGCAACTCTACCGTACGACGGTAGCTGCGGTCTATTTCTTGACTGATATGTGGCATAGGGCACGAAGGTAAAGGGTGCTGACGCCAGAGGGTGTCGTTTGGTAAACGGGAGTATATTTTTAGCTAGCGACATATAATGTCGCCAGCTAGTCTTACATTTGTTTTAAAACAATACGACTATGTCTGCTATAGAAACTTTGCTACGCCATAAGCTTATCGTCAATAAGCTACGGGTGAAACCGATGACCTGGGATGAACTGGATGATTATCTGGAACGGGAGTCTGAAATACAGGGATACAAATTGAGATTTAGCCAGCGGACATTCCAACGGCATATCGCAGATATATTGACGTTATACGGTATCGAGATCGTGAGTAACCGTAGTACGAACAGGTACTACATCGATACGCAGGTGGAGCATACGGATCGGTCGCTGGAGGCTTTTGATGTGTTAAATGTGCTACGTGTGGGCAATAATACGTCGCGGGAAATGGTGTTTGAAAAGCGTAGACCAAAGGGTACGGAGCACCTGGCGGGGGTACTACATGCGATCCGCAATAATCTACTGTTGCTATTCGCCTACCATAAGTTTTATGAGGAGGAATCGGAAAGCCGCAGGATAATTCCGTATGTGATCAAGGAGTCTAAGAATAGATGGTATGTGATAGGCCATGATCTGGACCGGGATGCGACAAGGGTATTTGCTATTGATAGGATATCGGACTTGGAGTTTGGGAAGAGGTATACGGGGCGGTTGCCAAAGGTGGATATCGATGCGCTGTACCGCCATAGTTTTGGTATTATCCTGCCACGGGAGGACCAGAAGGTGGAAGAAATCGTGCTTTCATACTCGGCTTTTCAGGGTAAGTATGTGAAGTCAATGCCGCTGCATGAGTCGCAGGAGGTACTGCTGGATGATGAAGATGAGGTGCGCATACGCCTACAGCTGTATGTGACGCATGACTTGGTCATGGAGATATTGTCGGTGGGCGCTGAGGTGAAGGTGCTGGAACCGCAGTCTCTGGCCGATATGGTGCGGGATGAACATAAAAGGGCTTTGGAACTGTGAGATATCTGCATATTGGTAAGGATAATGGTGCTAATCGACTGCCGGTCTTGGGGGATCTGATGGCTGATGTGGATGTGACGGAAGGGCACTATGATGTAACGAGGGCTGTATATGTGCTATTGCAATCGCGACTGTCCGTAGACCTGACGCTGAACCAATACGCCCATCTGGTCAGAGATGCTGAGATGTTTTGGCAGGTTTACCTACGCCGATGGCATAATGAAGCCGATGATAAGATCATCGGCCACCTCCGATTACTATGGCTTTTGCAAATTTAATTTAGGCAAAATTTGTTAATCCATAGCATGCCTATGCAACTAGTTTCTACCCTTGCTGCCGTTTAATCTATTACGACTTAAAACTAAGCTATTTCACTCTTTTTATAGAGCCGTTGCTCTCTTATACCACCACAGATAGTATACACAAGTTTATTTCGAATGTTATTTATAACAAGTAATTTATTCTTTCCCTCAGCGACTTTCCTTTGATAATATCTTTTAATCTCTGCGTTACAGGTCAGACTACTAATGGCACACATGTGTAGCTGCTTTTTCAACTTCTTGTTGGTTAGATAGTGTACCCGCGGCTTTAACCGGATGCTTTTTCCAGAACTATATTCAAAAGGAACAACACCGCAGTAACAAGCCAACTGTCTAGGTGTATTTAACCGTTTAAACTTATAGGTGTACTGCCTATGTCGAGGGGTGACTAGGGGTATTAATCCAAAATGGTTCTTGCCTTGAATCGACTATATAAAGCAGTGTGACACACGATTCGGATACAGCATAGAATAATGAACTTAACTTTTTTATTGGAGCAACTCTAACACTATCATCAAAAGAGGATACTTTATACGCTGTAGGGAACATTGCTATTGATTTTATGACGTCTTCGGCTTCAAGAAGGAAACGACTGGAGACTTTGGGACCCCAATTTTCGTCTAGAAAATCGACAAGGACTTTGAGTGTGTACTCGAAGGTATCGGTATATTGGATCGTTAGCGACACTGGAATCTATTTGCCGAGTATAGCTTGAAGGCCATTATATGCTTTTACTCTGCCTGCCTGCATCTCTTCCTTGGCCAAATTTACGCCATCCACGACGTGCTGGGGATATTCTTGGGTATTGCCCCGCTCTTCATACACCACGCCCAATGCGTCTAAGACTGCCTTTATTGCTTTCTCAGATTTTTTGTTTTCTATATGAATAGTTAACGTTGTCATCTTGCTTTATACTTAATCAGTACTAATATACGTTTTTTTCTGGAATTATGGATACCTTTCAAAATAGGCTCTTTTCCTCGGGGGTATCATTGCTCCCAAGGCTGGCGGCTTCAATGTTTGAAGTGCTTAACAAGTTCGCTGGTACCGTTTTCCAAGTAAGCCCCTAAAGACTACGCACTGATAAAGAGAAAAAGGAACATTATACAACATAGCCCCTGCGGACTGAAAGGGCTATGTTTTACCAATCGTAATTTCGATGGGCTTACCTGATAGAGCATTCTTTAGCTAAACCAGTAGCTGTTCATTTCCTCTAAAAAGGCTTTTTCTAATATCGGGCATTCTGAAATCCAAAAGCTAAACGTGTTTGAAAAAATGATTTTAGAAACTTCCCTAGAGACTGTAAAATAAATTGTGTCAACGGAATAATTAGACAGATAATCGTTCGTGATTTTTATTCAGCTATCTTCGATTGTAGCAATTCGTTAGGATTTACTACTGGTAAAATAACTCCATTCAATTTGGTCTCCGCCAAGCGGCTATATAAAATGCCTCGAAGCGTAGAATAAGATAAGCCGACCAATGTACCTAACAACTGGCCGGTAAACGCGGTCTTGCCATTTACCTCGCTAACGAATTCCAACATATTCTCTACTTTAAAATAGAAATCATAGAAGTACTCGGCAAATGTGTGTTCGGCGCATGAAAAAGATACCAAAAGAGAGATTTTAAAGGACCTTGTATCCAGATTATGCTTGATCGACTGCGCTATATTCATTTGGAAGTCCTTGTTCTCCAAATCGAAATCTAATTCCAAATGCTCTTTTATAGGTTTTATCTTTTCAAGCGAAATCCGCTCGGCTATAACTTTTGCTGTACTCATACCTTAATGGTTATGCTGACACATATTCTCCTACCGATACAGACTCTTCAAATACTTCGTCCTGGACAAAGTCACTTGAGCTAATTCGGCTATGAACAGTAAAATATATGTTTCGTTGAATAGGCTCCACAAAAATAATATCGGCATCCAAGGCCGCTTCAATAGCTACTATAGTCTTGGTTGTAAAGGTATGTTGGCCAGAGAGCCATTTGGAAATTTCGGATTTTTGCTTGCCCATCAATGTCGCTAAATCTGAGGCCTTCATCCCTTTGCTATCCAAAATAGCGGCAATCTTGTCCGAAATAGCCAAGTTTTTCTTGACTAATCTTTCGACTGTGGGATCTCCATGTTGCTCCAACCACTGGTCTATTATATTCACTTCCAATAGACCTTTTTTCTCTTGATTGGCTTTTCTTCGTGAAAGTTTCATATGTAATTGATTCTATTTTTAATGGTCATTAACTTGTCCCGACTTGTCGGGATGGAATACTCATTGGTGTTTTACTGCGCCAAACATGAGTATTTCATACTAATAGTGTAATTTAAAATTTTCGTCATAAAGAATATCCCTGTAATCATCATCCCATTCTAGATCTCCATCGGCAAAACTCTTGTCAATTAATCTGGACAACGTATTTGCCAGATTAAAATGGTGTTTTACTAGAGGACAGTCCTGAGCCTTCGTAGCGGTCTTAATATCACCTCCAAATAAAATGACAACATGATCGCTTAATCGGTGACAATACAATCGCAGGTTGTTACTCACGTTCTGGTCTTCTTCAATATAGGTCGGCTCTCTATCTATTCCATTTGGAGGAAGACCTTCGGCCGCTATTTCATGTCTAAAATACCTGTCCTTAGCGCCATACTTATTTCCTAATACTTTGATCCAAGCTAATATATGATTTAGTTTGGCTGATTCGGAAACGGTATGTTGATTGATAAAGAGCTCAAATAGAGATTCCTTATCTTCTTCACCATTGATGACAACGGAGTAAAAAACTACTCTTTCATATTCTTTAATGAACTTTATTGAAACAAAGCTACTCATATTAAGGTATGGTTCAAAATTTAGTTTACTTAAAAGTGAACTTTTTACATTTTATCAAGAAATATCACTATCCGCTAAGGTTTATAATTACAGTATCAAACATACAGAAATATACTTTCACAACCAACAACAACTACCTATCAAATAACGCTTTAAGCGAAGAACCTCCAAGACCTTCTACTTAACAGGCAACACCCTCCGATAATCCGGCAGCTTCAACAACTCCTCTACCCTGGACCGCTGCAGGTCGACACCTACCAATAGATCTATAGACACATGAAAGTACCGCGAGATACGCTGTAGTAGCTCTATAGGCGGCTCGGAAGCCCCCTCCTCGTACTTGGCATACCTCGACCGGGTAATGATGAGATCATCGGCCACCCGCTGCTGGGACAAACCCCGTCGCCCACGCAGAAAACGCATATTATCAGCTAGTAATGACATACCCTTTTATATTGCTACAAATATTAGCAACAAATATACAATTCTTGGCTATAGTTTGTGCTAATTTTGTTAGCAAAATTAAATAATTGGTGATGGAGAGGCATATCGTACATTGTGACCTGGATACATTCTTTGTATCGGTAGAGCGGTTGGTAAATTCGGATCTGGTGGGCAAGCCTGTACTGATCGGTGGTAATGGCGATCGTGGCGTGGTGGCTTCCTGCTCGTATGAGGCGCGCAAGTATGGCGTACACTCGGCTATGCCGATGAAACTGGCGCTACGCATGTGCCCCGAGGCGGTAGTCGTACGGGGTGACCATGACCTGTACTCGAAGTACTCGGGCACGGTGACGGAGATCATCGAGGAGGTGACGCCTATCGTGGAGAAAGCCTCTATCGATGAGCATTACCTCGATATCACAGGGATGGACAAGTTCTTCGGTTGTTGGAAATGGACGCAGGAGCTGCGCGGAAAGATCATCAAGGAAACGGGCTTGCCTATTTCCTTTGGTCTATCGGTCAATAAGACGGTATCGAAGATAGCGACGGGCGAAGCTAAACCCTGTGGCGAAAAGCAGGTGGTCGGCGGTACGGAAAAGCGGTTCCTGGCACCGCTCTCTATCCGTAAGATCCCGATGGTGGGCGAAAAGTCGTACCTCACGCTGCGGAATATGGGAATCTCGCAGATCGAAACTCTGCAGCAGATGGAGGTATTTACCATGCGCAGGGTGCTGGGCGAGAACGGGGTGTCGATATGGACCAAGGCAAACGGGGTAGACAACAGTGCAGTGGTGCCCTTTCGGGAGCAGAAGAGCATGAGCAAAGAGAATACGTTTCTGGCGGATACGATCGATATGGATATCCTGCGCAAGACGCTAGTGGCTATGGTGGACGAGCTGGCCTACGACCTGCGCAGCCAGCAAAAGCTGACGGGCTGTATCACGCTGAAGATACGCTACTCGAACTTTGATACGCATACGCAGCAGCTCGCGATACCCTATACCAACTCGGATCGGGTGATAACGGACAGGGTGCTGGAGCTGTTCAAAAAACTATATAGCCGTAGGATGCTGATACGCCTGATCGGTGTCAAATTCAGCAAGCTGATCCATGGCTCGTATCAGGTGGATCTATTCAACGATACGCTGGAAGAGATACGCCTTATGCAGGCTGTAGATCGGATAAGGAACCGCTCCGGGGTGGATCTGATAAAGAAGGGTATCTGTCTATTGGATAAAAAAGGAGGTGCGGATGATGCTCAACGTGCATAGCTATTTCAGCCTGCGCTATGGTACGCTGAGTCTGGAGGATTTGGTGGAAGGCCTCTTGGCTGCAGGGCATGATACGGCGGTACTGACGGACATCAATAATTCGTCGGGTTCGCTGGATTTTCTGCGGCTGGGCATGAAGGCGGGACTGAACGTGCTGGGGGGTATGGAATTCAGAAATGGTGACCGCCTGCTGTATATCGGTATAGCGCGCAATAACGAGGGCTTTCGGCAGTTGAATGAACTGATGACTGCGTCTAATAAGGCGGCTACTGCCCTGCCTGAGGTGGCGCCTTATCTCGATCAGGTGTATTTTATCTATCCCTACGGCAGTAGATCGGTGAAGGAGCTACGGGAGAATGAATATATCGGTATCCGCCCGACGGAGCGTAACCTGATACGCCTGGAAGCTGCGGCCAACTGGGAGCGCTATGTGATCCTGGCGCCGGTCTCGTTCATCCCTGAGGATTATAAACTGCACTGCCAGCTGCGGGCTATCGACCATAATATCCTTTTCTCGCAACTGGACAAACAGATGGTGGCGGATAAGGAGGAGGTGCTACTACCTAAGGTGAAGCTGCTGGAGCTGTACCGCGACTTTCCGATGCTGATACGCAATACGAACCGCCTGCTGGCTTCCTGTTCGTTTGACCTGGATTTTAAGAAGATGAAGAATAAGGCTTCCTTTACTGGTAATCCGGTAAACGATAAGCAGCTGTTGCACAAGTATACGCTGGACGGATTCACGCACCGCTATGGCCGTACGGACAAGGTGGCTATGGAGCGTATCAAAAGGGAACTGGAGATCATCGAGAACCTTAACTTTTCGAGTTATTACTTGATTACGGATGATATATGCCGCTATGCACGGGGCAGGGATTTTCACTATGTGGGGCGTGGCTCGGGAGCGAACTCGGCTGTGGCTTACTGCCTGGGGATCACGGATGTGGACCCTATCGAGCTGAAGCTTCCCTTTGAGCGCTTTCTGAATCCGAAGCGGCAGTCGCCCCCGGATTTTGACATTGATTTTAGCTGGAACGAGCGCGACGATATCTACGACTATATCTTCAACCGCTACCAGACGGGGCATACGGCCCTGATGGGCGCTATGAGTACCTTCCGCTCGCGGAGTATCCTGCGGGAGCTGGGTAAGGTGTATGGCCTGCCCAAGGCGGAGATAGACCGTCTGGTGCACGAACCGGAGCATATGCTGAATAAGAATGAGGTGACTAATACGATCCTATCGGTATATAACCGCATGGCGGACTTTCCGAACCAGCGCACGATCCACCCGAGCGGGGTGCTGATATCGGAGCTGCCCCTCACCTATTATTCGGCACTGGACTATCCGCCCAAGGGAATGCCGACGATGCAGTTTGATATGTATGTGTCGGAGGATATCGGTTTCGAGAAGTTTGATATCCTCTCGCAGCGTGGTATCGGGCATATCAAGGATTGCCGGGAAATCGTAAAGCAGAACCGGGGCGTCTCGATCGATACCTCGAACCCGAAGCGCTTCTTTGAAGATCCGAAGATCGCGGATCAGCTGCGCTCGGCAAATACGATAGGCTGCTTTTATATTGAATCGCCTGCGATGCGGCAGCTGATCACGAAGCTACGCTGTGATGACTACCTGACGCTGGTGGCGGCATCGTCGATCATACGCCCGGGGGTGGCTTCGTCGGGCATGATGGCAGAGTTTATAAAGCGTCACCATAATCCGGAGACGGTGGTGTACCCACACCCGGTATTCAAGGAGCAGCTGGAAGAAACCTACGGGGTGATGGTCTACCAGGAGGATGTGATGAAGATAGGGCACGCCTACGGTGGGCTGGATATGTCGGATGCGGATGTGCTGCGCAGGATGATGTCGGGCAAGTACCGTAACAAGGAGCATCTGGTAGAGATAGAAGATAAATTTTTCGACCACTGTAGGGCGCAGGGCTATCCCGAGGCGGCCAGCAGGGAGATATGGCGGCAGATGGAGAGTTTTGCAGGATACTCGTTCAACAAGGCACACTCGGCTTCCTATGCGGTGGAGAGCTACCAGAGTCTGTTCCTGAAGACGTACTACCCCAAGGAGTTTATGGTGGCGGTGCTGAACAACTATGGCGGTTTCTACAACCGAAAGGTGTATGTGAATGAGGCGAAGCGTGCGGGCGCAGCGATCAATCTGCCCTGTGTGAACAGGTCGACATTCGTGGCGACGATCTATGGGGATGATATCTTCCTGGGGTTTGACTGTCTACAGAACCTGAACGACAAACTGGCGCTGCGTATCCCATCGGAGCGTCTGGCTAATGGCGACTACACGAGTCTGGAAAACTTTGTACTGCGCACGGGTGCCCGGTTGGAACAGCTGATCATCCTGATACGGACGGGTGCTTTCCGCTTTATGGGGCTGGGTAAGAAGGAGCTCCTCTGGGAGGCGCACCTATTACTATCGAAGGATAAGCGGGCTGAAACTGTTCCGCTGCTATTTGAAACAACGAGCCGCAAGCCGGTACTGCCGAAACTGTCGAGCTCGGTACTGGAGGATTATTACGATGAAATAGAGCTGATCGGCTTTGGGGTATCTGGATCGCTATTCGATCTGGCGCGGAGTGACTATAGAGGGGATGTGAAGGCTGCGGAGCTGATGGCGCACGAAGGGAAGACGATACGGATGGTGGGGGATTTTGTGGCGGAGAAGTATGTGCGCACGAAGAGCGATAAGCTGATGAAGTTTGGGACTTTTCTGGATATGGACGGGGACTTCTTTGATACGGTGCACTTCCCTCCTTCGCTAGCCAAATCACCGCTGCGGGGCAATGGCCTGTACCTGATCGAGGGCAAGGTGGAGGTCGAGTTTGGATGCCCGGCCATCGATGTGAGCCGATGTGGCAAGATGGCGCTCAAGGCTGATCCAAGGAGTATTTAAAACGGAATGAAATTGGAATACGCAATTGTAGATATTGAAACGACGGGCGGTAATGCCCGTGGGAGCCGTATGACGGAGATCGCTATCCGTATACACAATGGCAAGGAGGTGATTGACTCGTTCGAGTCGCTGATCAACCCGGAGAAGGATATTCCGCTGGCGATATTTGCGCTGACGGGAATCGACAACGAGATGGTGCGGTATGCGCCTGTATTTGGTGATATCGCCAAGCGTGTGTATGAAATGTTGGAAGGTCGGATATTTGTGGCGCACAACGTGAACTTTGACTATTCGTTTGTGAAGCATCAGTTGGCGGAATGTGGCCTGAAATGGACGGCAAAAAAACTGTGTACGGTGCGGATGGCGCGTAAGATAAAGCCTGGCCATCGGTCCTACAGCCTCGGTTATCTGTGCGATGATCTGGAGATACCGATTACGAATAGGCACCGTGCTGGTGGCGACTGTGATGCGACGGCTATTCTCTTCACGCGCTTGCTGGAATGGGACGAGGATGGCGTAATCGCTGAGATGGTGAAAAAGTCTTCTAAGGATCAACGCCTACCTCCTAACCTTCCAGTGGATCAATTTGAGGCTTTGCCGGAACGCACGGGTGTCTATTATTTTCACGACAGGAAGGGTAAAGTGATCTATGTGGGCAAGGCGCTGAATATCAAGAAGCGGGTGGGACAGCATTTTTCGGGACATAATATCAATCCGCAACGACAGAACTTCCTGCGGGAAATACATGCGGTGTCTGCGGAGATATGCTCGACGGAACTGATGGCGCTCTTGCTGGAATGTGCGGAGATAAAAAGGCTATGGCCTGCGCACAACCGCGCGCTGAAGAAATATGAGCCTAAGTTTGGTGTGTTTGTGTATGAGGATATGGCGGGCTACAAGCGTCTAGCTGTTGGGAAGATCTCTAAAATGCACACCTGCTGTATGATGGTAAACCGGGAATATGATGCGGTGAAGTTGCTTTCGGGACTGGTGGACCGGTACGGTATAGATACGCGCTTGTGTTCGTTTACTAATAC
>JBEBQJ010000023.1:0-39027 GCA_040395455.1 Sphingobacterium yanglingense
GCCCAGAAAGACAAAACCCAAGTTTTTAGGCATCGCCCAATTGGTCAACATAATCAACACCAAAGCAAGCAAAGACCCAACCCCACCAAAGGTATACAGGCCTAACAAACTGTATTCTGAACGGGACCAATAATTCCCCAGCTCCATACCATTCAATATAAGGTAATGTGCAAAAAAAGCCGTCACTGCAAACAGCAGCAACATTAAAATATTCTTGATATAGTTATTCATTCATCATTTGTTTGTATTCAAAGGAATTATTCATTAGCGTTAACCTCATAATGGAACTCATAGTTCCTCCTACAATTAGCAGCTCGCATGAAGGCTCTTCACAGCCCTACTCGCCCCTACTAATCCTATTGGCCTGACGGATAAACTGGTACAATGACGCCAACACACCCAACATCGTGAATCCTTTTGCCCACCATCCTCCAGCGAAATCAAAACGCACATCGATCCAATCTCCAACCGCATAGCACAAATAGATTGTCGCCGCCATTTGAAAAGGCATCGAAGTGAATACAATCCACTTGTTAATCTTTTTGGGCGTTTTTTCTTCCTTCAAACCACTACAGATTGGGATGCAAACTTAGATAAAAAGCTTTGTATTTACGCCATATCTGCCTAAATAATTCATTTATCAGGCTTTAACATCTTGATTCGCGGCTTCCGTTTCCAAAACCTTCTGTCCTATTTTAATTTCGGGATAACCATAAGCATCTCCAAGAATCATTTTGATCTCGGATGAGGACTTTCCTTCATTTTCCTTCAGTACGGTTAGAATACGATTCAACTTTTCTGTGGAAATTAAATCTTCAGCATCAATTTCCACTCCTACATAGTGGATAAGATGCCCATAGATTGTTCCTTCAACCATGCCTCGCTTTTCTGCAATCTGTGCAATATCAAAACCATCTAGATACATTTCCAGTGTAACCTGCTTGGTATCTAACTCTTTCCCATCCCCATCATCCGCTGTTTTGACAGATTCATCTTTTACCACGCTTGCTCCCAATACAAGTCCCTCTAAGCCTTCTTCTTTGGTCAGCGCGGTAGCTATCGTAAGACAATGCTTCAACACCTCGTGCTTACGTTTAAAATCTAAAAGCAATGCTTTTAACTCCTCGATGTATTTCTTAGTACGCTTCCGCACTTTCCATGCTTCAATATGCTGGGTTGTAGCCTCCAACAGCTCGGTCTCCATACGAGGCAGAAACCATTGGACAGCAGACTCCGTACGGTCGCATATCTTTTGATAATCCACATCCTCCGGATTAGCAAGCATACCATAAAGCTGTGTTACAAACTTATGAGCGACAGCTTCTTGCTGCTTTACGGCGGTCATTACCCCCAATACAAAAGCATCAACGCCAGGTTTGTTATCAATATTACGGTTCACCAAAGAGTCTGCTAGTTCTTGAACAGACTCTGTAAGCGTGGTCCACCGAAAACTCTGCAGTAAAATCTGTCCTAAAAACACGCGCTGACACTGCACCAACACCTTATCCATCTCTTCATCTGCCAAAAGTTGCTTCATAAAGCCGACCACCTGATAATCCGTACGGATCGAATGCGATGCAATCTTAGAGCGCAAGACCAAACCCTCTAGTCCTGTCAAACGGCTGAGCGCAACATAAACCTGCCCAGAAGCGAACGAGGTACCTGCATCAATTATGGCCTTATCAAAAGTCAATCCCTGACTCTTGTGTATCGTAATCGCCCAGGCAAGGCGCAAAGGATATTGCGAAAATGTGCCCAGCACCTCTTCCTCAATCTTATCTTCGCCTTTATTGTATTTATACTTAATGTTTTCCCAGGTTTCGCGTTTCACGACCACATCTTCACTCCCATCTTTAAAGCTCACAACAATCTGATGCTTATCCAGCAATAGTTCTTTGACGGTACCGATTTTACCATTAAAATATTTACGGTCTTCCCCTACGTCATTTTTGATAAACATCACTTGGGCCCCTTCTTTAAGCGCTAAGGTTTCTTCAGTTGGATAGGCTCCCTGCTGAAAATCATCCTTCACAATAGCTTTGATATTGTGCATACGACCAGAGAGCTTCATTAACTCCTCCTGATTAATCTGCTCGGCAAGCCGGTTGTGTGAGGTCAATGTAATATATTGATCCTCCCCTTCGGGCACAAATCCCTCCCGATAATGACCATTCAACAGCGCTAAATCTTCGGCCGTACATTCATTATTCCGAATGTTATTAAGCACATTGATAAAACCAGTATCCTGCTGCCGGTATATCTGCTGCAGCTCGAGCTTAACCAATGCGCTACTACGCAACACCTTGGCATCGAAAAAGAACATACTGGAATAATGCTCTCGCAACACCTGCCATTCCGCATCCTTCACCACAGGCGGGAGCTGATAGAGATCCCCTATAAAAAGTACTTGTACCCCTCCAAAAGGACGCATATCGCGACGTACAGATTTCAAGATGACATCGATTGCATCTAGTGTATCTGCGCGCACCATAGATACCTCATCAATAACCAACAGCTCCAATTCCTGCAAAATAGCACGCCGTTGCTTCGTCAATTTTATCGTGCTAAAGAGACGACTCTTATTATAGATATTATGGTCCTGCTCGTCCCATTTAAGCGCATAATCTTCTATAAAAACACCAAAAGGAAGCCAAAACAAAGCATGTAGCGTCGTTCCTCCGGCATTCATTGCTGCTACACCCGTCGGAGCGGTGATAGCCATCTTTTTATAGCAATTGTCCCGAATATAGCGGAGAAATGTTGTTTTTCCAGTTCCCGCCTTCCCCGTAAGGAATAAGTTCTGGTTCGTTTGATTAACAAAGGCTACTGCTTTCTTGAAAATTTTGTTTTCGTTGTCGTATTGTTGCGTCATGATATCTTACAAAAGTAAGCGTTTTGTAATGAAGTTAGTAAAGGAAGATTTTTATTCCCCCCTTTTGTCGCTGTACCGTATCGGCACAACGGACCGCCATTCCTGCTATTGCCGAGAAAAGCAGAGCAATCGAGTTCTATTGATCGCAATGAAAAACGGCCTAGGATTCTGTAGCGTTAAGAAAACAAGAAAATCCGATAAGAAAGGATTTAAAAAGTATAGCGAAGCGGAACAGCTCAAATCCTTTCCAGACTTTGAACTGTTTTTAGCGTAACAGCATCCAAGGCTTGACTTTTTTTGCTTCGTTTTTTTGGTCAAACAAACCCACGAAGTGGCTCTTGAATACCTTATAAAACAGATAAAATATGAAAAACAATTATCTTTATGTAATTTCACTTATAAATATTATCTTAACCAGTAGAAACACATTAACGACTATGGCGTATATAGACAAGACTGAACTTTTCAATCAGATTGAAAAGAAAATTACGGATGCGGGGTTTAAGATTGAAAACATCGATCAAAATAGACCTTGGGGCGGTTTCTTTGTTATTGAGGAAGCACAGGCTCAACAATTCGCAAATCAGTATTTTGAAGGTCTAGACATCAAAGACCTCAAGATATCGGGTAAATTAAGTCCCAAAATACTAGTTGTAGCTCCTTCCAAACGTCTTTCGTGGCAGTACCATCATCGCCGGGCAGAGATATGGAGAGTTATCCGTGGTGAAGTCGGCGTAGTCACTAGTCTTGATGACAATGAACATGAGCTAAAAATCCTAAAAGAAGGGGAGTACATCCGTTTGGCACAAGGTGAACGTCATCGTTTGGTTGGCCTTGGTGAATATGGGGTTATAGCCGAGATATGGCAACACACTGACATCGAAAGTCCTTCTGACGAAGATGATATCGTACGCGTTCAGGATGATTTTGGCCGATAAGAAATTGTCGCTCTCAAGGGCATCACGGTGAAACCACATGACCTCAAACCTATTGATATACGTAACGAAATAAACTAATGTTTCGACACTTGCTTTTCAAATCCATCTTTCTGGGGGGGTATTGGTTATTGGGGTTTCACCAGCTGTAGCACAAAAATATTGCAAATGGGGACAAAAAGGAACAGATAATCTCCTGAAGACCAACCTCTTGAATTTCCCTTTAAAGACTTTCAATATTGATTATGAGCGTTCTTTTCGACCAAATATTTCTCTAGGAATAAACGTGGCCTTTACGCCAGACCGTGATTTACCTTTTAAAAAAACACTAATAAAAAACATAGAGGAGGAGAACCCCAAAAGAAGCCTGGAAGAACTTCGTTTCAACCAACTCTCAATTATCCCTCAGATGCGTTTTCACTTTGGTGACCGAGATGTTTTCACCCGCTTCTATGCCTCCCCATACATCAAATACAGCAGGTATCAACTCAACACGACACTTTATTACCGGAATGATCTTGCAGCCAGCAATGGAATAGAATCCATAGCAGTTCCACTCTCTGGAAATCTAAACACCCTTAGTGCTGGCCTTGCGGTAGGACTACAATTCCATCTCTTGGAATCGCTTTATTTAGATTGGAAAATAATGGGCAATCACTATGGATTCATCTTTGGAAAAGGTTCTGGAGAATCAAACGTACCATTGACAGAAGACATACAGCAAAATATTAAGCAATCTCTCGAGAACTTAAATAATATCCCTATATACTCTTTTTCCCATAAAGTAGACCAAAGTAGTGTAACTGTAAAACCCAAAGGTCTAAATATTGGAATTACCTCAGCGGTCTCTATTGGTTATAGATTTTAACTGCATTAATATTCACTAACATTTAATTATGTATTCGTGAATTCGCAGCATTTTATCTAAGTTTGTATATACTTCATATTTTACGGCACATGACTACATATAACGAAGATAGCATACGATCCCTCGACTGGAAAGAACATATCAGACTACGCCCTGGTATGTACATTGGTAAGCTCGGGGATGGCTCGGCCTACGACGATGGCATTTATGTTTTATTAAAAGAAGTTGTAGACAACTCTATTGACGAGTTTGTGATGGGGGCAGGAAAAACAATTGACATTACGGTCAACGAAAATAAAGTCTCTGTACGAGATTATGGTCGTGGTATTCCCATTGGCTCCGTTGTAGATGTCGTTTCCAAAATCAATACAGGGGGTAAATATGACAGTAAAGCGTTCCAAAAATCCGTAGGCTTAAATGGTGTTGGTACTAAAGCAGTAAATGCTCTTTCGACGAGCTTTACTGTTCAATCCTATCGTCAAGGCGCAACACGGATTGCACAGTTCAGTAAAGGAGAACTTGTAGACGACGAACAAAAAGAAACTACACAACGGAATGGAACAGCTGTCACATTCTATCCGGACGAAAGTATATTCAAGCACTATAAATATAGAGTTGAATTTGTTGAGAACATGATATGGAACTATGTGTTCCTCAACTCTGGACTAACCATCAACTTTAACGGTCAGAAATTCTTTTCCGAAAATGGGTTAAAGGACCTGTTGGAGCGTAATGTTGATATGGAGAGTATGCGCTATCCGATCATTCATCTAAGAGGTGAAGATATAGAAATCGCCATGACACACGGACAACAGTATGGTGAGGAATACTACTCCTTCGTCAATGGGCAGCATACGACCCAAGGGGGTACGCACCAAGCGGCATTCCGTGAAGCTTTGGTAAAAACCATCCGTGAGTTTTACAAAAAAGAATTTGATGCTTCAGATATCCGAGCTTCTATAATCGGAGCGATTGCGATAAAAGTACAAGAACCGGTCTTCGAGTCTCAGACCAAGACTAAATTAGGTTCACAAAGTGTAGGGCCCGAAGGACCGACAGTACGTACATTCATCAATGATTTCGTGAAGAAAGCTTTGGATGATTACCTCCATAAAGATTCTGCTACTGCAGATGCCCTGTTAAAGCGTATCATGCAATCGGAACGGGAGCGTAAAGATATTGCAGGAATCAAGAAACTCGCCAACGAACGGGCAAAAAAGGCATCCGTACACAACCGGAAGCTGCGAGACTGCAAATTACACTTCGGCGACAAAAGTGAAAGAAACCTAGAAACGACCCTTTTCATCACAGAGGGGGACTCGGCTTCAGGATCGATTACCAAGTCGAGGGACGTACAGACCCAAGCGGTATTCAGTCTCAAAGGAAAACCATTGAACAGCTATGGTCTGACCAAGAAAATCGTGTATGAGAATGAAGAATTCAACCTTCTGCAACACGCCTTGAATATTGAAGATGGCATAGAAGGTCTTCGTTATAACAACATTGTCATCGCAACCGATGCCGATGTCGACGGTATGCACATTCGCCTATTGTTAATGACGTTTTTCCTACAGTTTTTTCCAGATTTGGTAAAAGCTGGGCATGTTTCTATTTTACAGACACCATTATTCCGTGTCCGCAATAAAAAAGAAACCATCTATTGTTACTCGGACGAGGAGCGTCAACGCGCTATTTCTAAATTAGGAAACAAGCCAGAAATCACACGATTTAAGGGACTTGGTGAGATTTCTCCTTCCGAATTTGGATTGTTTATCGGCGAAGACATGCGCCTAGAACCTGTAATATTATCTAAAGACAATAGACTACAGCAATTGCTCGAGTACTATATGGGTAAAAACACACCAGACAGACAACGACATATTGTGGACAACCTCCGTATAGAGGTAGACCTTGAAGCGGAGCTCGCCCAAAAAGCAGGCTAAGCAAAAATGGGGCTCTCTAAAACGTAATATTTTCCGTCTTTCGTTACTCAGGTTCGCAATGACGTGACAATTTAAATTTTAGACAGCCCCTTACAACCTAAACCCAACCTATCATGCACAATCAAACGCTTATACTCATACAGTGTAAAGACGCTGTTGGTCTCGTATCGGGCATTTCAAATAGTATCACTAGGCATCAGCTTAATATCATCACTATGCGCGAGTATGTGGACGAAGAAAACAATAAGTTTTTCGTTCGTGTAGTATGCTCAGGTCAACTCCCGTCTACAGCGCACCTACTGAATGACCTACGCCAAGCGCTACCAGAGCACGCGGATATACAGATTAATCCAACGAATAGAAAAAAATTGGTGATCCTGGTTACCAAAGAGCACCATTGTTTGGCTGATATCCTGACACGCCATTACTTTGACACCCTACAGGGTGAAGTGCAAGCAGTCATAGGGAATTACGATATACTCAAAGAATTTACAGAGAAATTTGATATACCTTTTCACTTTATATCGCACGAAAACAAGGACAAAAAAGACTTTGAGCAAGAAATCATAGACAGCATAAATCAGTATGCTCCTGACTATATCATACTCGCAAAATTCATGCGCATCCTATCCCCAAATTTTGTGCAGCACTTTGAGCATCGCCTTATCAATATACATCATTCCTTCCTCCCGGCATTCATCGGAGCGAATCCATACAAGCAGGCGCACGACCGCGGTGTGAAAATCATCGGAGCTACCGCGCATTTTGTCACGAATGACTTAGACGAAGGTCCCATTATCGTTCAGAACACCAAATCTGTCGATCACAGCTATGATCTAAACCGTATGAAAACCGCTGGAAAAGAGATTGAAAAGGCTGTATTGACGCGCGCCATACAGCTTGTCATGGAGGACCGGGTAATATTAAATGGCAACAAAACTATAGTCTTCAAATCCTAACAAACGAGGTCAAAAAGAGCCAAAAGTGACTAGAAACACCTTTTTTAATGGTGTTCAACATTTTTTATTCCATAAATTTTGTGGCTATTTGTATATCAAAATTTCGCAATGGAACACACTTTTCATCTCCCTGTACTTGGTCTAGCTTTTTCCATAGATAGCCCGCTCAAAGTCGCTCAGTTTGGTATCGCATCAGTAATGTCTATTGTTGATGACGAACTGGTCGAACGCATGCGGGAATACTATTCAAAACAACACAATCTACCCTACATCCCTATCAGTCCGAAAGCGAAAGACAGCCGTTCAAAAAGAATAACGGCTTATCTCGACCTGGTACAGGACATTGTGAAACAGCAAGTAAACACATTACGCAATTCGGATCTGGACGACAGCACTGATTTACAAAAGTATTTCAACCTGCTACCGGAATCGGCTAACCTCAAAAAAACGTATAACGCTTATCGATCGGAAACAGACGCTGATAAAAAAGCAAACCTCAAGGCAACGTTGATGATGGGGATAAACCAAGGCGAAATCAATGTCAATATTATGTCCAAAGTCGACAAAATCAATACGGATGCCTCAGGTAACAGACTAGATCATATGTATTCGGATGCGAATGCTGCTTTACGTGGCTTTGCACAGAGCAATCTGCAGGGCGGCCTGGTACTATCTGCCGGCATGAATCCCCGATTATACAGCTACCTTGGAGAGCTGCCCCAATTCATGCCTAATAAGTATGGGCAGTTCCAAAAACGTGTGATATTAAAAGTCTCGGACTATCGCTCGGCCTTAATACAGGCCAAATTCTTAGCAAAAAAAGGAATATGGGTCTCTGAGTTCAGGGTAGAGTCTGGTCTCAACTGTGGAGGACATGCATTCGCTACAGACGGCTTTTTATTGGGTCCTATATTAGACGAATTCAAGAAAAATAAAGGCTTCTTACAGCAAGAACTCTACTCGCTATATACCGATAGCCTTAATGCTAAGGGGTATAGCATAAAAAGCTGTCCTGCCTTGACCATTACAGCTCAAGGTGGAATAGGCACCGCAACAGAGCATGATTTTTTACTAAATTACTATGGCTTAAAATCTACGGGCTGGGGTTCTCCTTTTCTATTGGTTCCGGAAGCGACGACGGTAGACGAACAAACATTAAAAGCACTCGCCTCCGCACAGAAAGAAGACTTTTATGTAAGTGGAGCTTCTCCTTTAGGCGTACCTTTCAATAATTTCAAAAAAAGCAGTGCCGAACTAAACCGCCTGCACCGCATACACAAAGGGCGCCCAGGTGCTCCCTGCACAAAAAAATATTTAATATCCAATGCCGAGTACTCGGATGAACCCATCTGTACTGCATCCCGCATCTACCAATATACTAAATTGAAAGAACTGGAACTTTTCGACGCTGAATGTGCCGACTACCAGAAAAAACTAGAAGCAATTACCGAGAAAACATGCCTTTGTGAAGGATTAGCCACTTCTGCCTACCTAAAGTATGATATTTTACAACGCAAGGAAGACGACGCTGTAGCGATTTGTCCCGGTCCAAATACAGCTTATTTTAATGCTATATATAGCCTACAGGATATGGTAGACCATATTTATGGACGTAAAGACCTACTAGTTCATGCTGATAGACCATCCTTGTTCATCAACGAACTGAATCTATATATCGAGCACCTCGAACAATATCTTCAGGACAACCAGCTGCAGATGGATGAGAAGAAAGAAAAATTTGTCAACAAATTCAAGGATGAATTACTACGCGGCATCACTTACTACGAAGGTATAGCCCTTCAACTATATCCAATAGATAAGGATGTACAACGTCAAGAATTCTTAAACGATCTGAGAGACGGACTGATACGTATTACAGCAATGTAAAAACAAAAGAGGCCGCTTTTAAAAACGGCCTCTTTTGTTTTATTTTAGTTTTCTGAATTTACCAAACACACCGAGAGGCAGCTTAGGACCCGCTGTGGCCTGCAAGTAAAGCTCGCCAATTTCCAAATTCTCAACCTGTGGGAAAGAGGTACGGATTAGGTTTTGTACAATTACAGAAGAAAAACCCAATGAGTATGTATTCAAAATCAAGAAGTGCTCCTGTGGATCTAAAAGCTTCACTACATCTTGCATCATCTCCATGATATGATCTTCCAGCTTCCACTTTTCACCCTTTGGACCATGTCCATAAGCTGGTGGATCCAAGATGATACCGTTATAGGTATTGCCTCGTTTCAATTCGCGTTTTACAAACTTCAACGCATCCTCTACAACCCAACGGATATCCGACAGACTGGAAAGCTCTTGATTCTCATTGGCCCAAGTCACTACCTGTTTGATGGAATCGACATGTGTGGTATCAGCTCCAGCTGCTTTTGCAATCAACGAAGCTCCTCCCGTATAAGCAAAAAGATTAAGCACTTTTGGACTAGCGGTCTTAAATGACTTTACACTTTCCGAAATATAGTCCCAGTTGACTGCCTGTTCAGGAAATATCCCTACATGCTTAAATGAGGTCAGCCCCAAGCGGAATTTGATTGCAACATCCTTATTTTTATAAGAGATATGCCACCTATCTGCCGTTTTAGCACTTTTCTTCATCCATTCACCACTAGTAGCCGAACGCCCCTTAAACTTGATGTCATATCTTTTCTCCCATTCCGCATCACTTAAAGCCTTAGGCCAGACGGCCTGCGGTTCAGGTCGGATTAAAATCAAATCACCAAAACGCTCTAATTTTTCAAAATCACCGCAATCAATCAACTCGTAATCTTTCCAATGCTGTGGTGTTAATAACTGTATGTGTGTAGTTGTAGACAAAATACTAATATTTAAATTTCGGCAAAAATAAACAAAACTTTCCTAATCCGCGAGCTGGTAGCTCAACGACAGTCAAGAAACGATAGATCTCCTTATTTTATAACCTGTCTTGCAGCCTTCATTAACGGGCTGGCAAAAACAAAATCATTAAGCTCCTTGGTATCCGAATTCAACATATCCTGATTTGAGCCTTCCCAAAATTTTTGCCCTTTATGTAGGAACAGGATGTACTCTCCTATCCCCATTACCGAATTCATATCATGCGTAACAATTATAGTTGTACAAGAATATTCTTGGGTAAGATCTTGAATAAGTTCATCAATCAAAATGGAAGTAGCAGGATCCAATCCTGAGTTGGGTTCATCACAGAACAAGTATTTCGGACTCATACTGATCGCACGAGCAATCCCAACACGTTTCTTCATCCCCCCAGATAACTCGGCCGGATACAACTTATTCTTTCCAGCTAAATTAACACGCTCAAGGCAAAAGTTAGCGCGATCTACCTTTTCAGACCGGGACATATCCGAAAACATATCCAATGTAAATATGATATTCTGCTCCACAGTCATGGAATCAAAAAGCGCAGAATTCTGGAAAAGCATACCGATTTCCTTACGAATAGGAATCTTCTCTTCAAAGTCCATATGGGTAAACTCTTTTTTATCAAAAAAAACTTTACCCTGCTCAGGTTGATGTAATCCCACGATACATTTCAATAATGTACTCTTTCCGGATCCAGATCCCCCAATGATAAGGCTCACCTTACCGGGTTCGAAAATAGCATCTATTCCACTCAACACCACATTGCTACCAAAGGCTTTATGGATATTTTGTATCTCAATCATATAAAGTATGCTTATAACATTAATGCTGTGATAATATAATCACTGGCCAGAATAGATATACAGCCAATAACAACTGCTTTAGTTCCGGCCTGCCCTACCTCTAGCGCTCCACCTCGTACATGAAATCCTTTATGTGCAGGTACTGTCGTAATAATAAAACCATAGAAAAAAGCTTTCACCATCGCTACCACGATTGTAAAACCCCTAAATTCACTTTGAATCCCCATGATGTACTCGTTCGGGGTTACGGCTCCTGTTAGTGCCCCACCTAAAAGCCCTCCAACTATTGCGCAGAAAATAGCTATGGTAACTAAAACAGGCACCATAATAACTCCAGCAATTAATTTAGGCAAAATCAAATATCCTGCTGCATTAATCCCCATTATCTCCAAAGCATCAATCTGTTCAGTGACCCGCATAGAACCTATCTGTGAAGAAATAGACGACCCTACCTTTCCCATGAGTACGAGGGCTGAGATGGTCGGCCCCAATTCCAAAATATTGGAGTCCCTATTGATTTGCCCAATGACCGAACTCGGAATCAGATCTGACACCAGCTGAAACGCGATTTGCATCGTCATTACTGCTCCAATGAAGGTAGAGATAATTACAATAAGCCCAACCGATCCTACTCCTATCTCATTCATCTCATGCAAAGTTTCCCGCCAATAAATCTTCCACTTTTCCGGCCGTTTAAAGACCTTTTTCAGCAAAAGAACGTATTCTCCAAAATGATAAAAAAACATATGTCGCTATCTACTATTTAAGCTAAAATACATATTAATAGTAAAAATTTCACTTCTTTTTACGGCTTTTATTATAAACTCTTCTCTATTCACCGATGAAACCTTTTAATTCACCGAATTTTCCAATTCAATAACCCTATTATATAAGTAAAGTTGGAAATAGCAATGTACATTTGTAGTAGATTAAGAAAGTTTAGTACTATATTTATTCGCAATATGAAAGGAAAAATTTCGACAGGCATTTGGTTTATATTTTTTGGCGTTATAGCCTTGCTCCATAATTTTGATATTATACATTTCAACTTCTGGGCGCTTGTCCCCTACTGGCCACTGCTCATTATCGCTATTGGTGCGAACCTCATTTTCCAAAACCGCCCTCATGGAATTTTAATTTTGACTGTCATCAACATTTGTCTTTGTATATTTCTGGGCTATAAAGGTATGACCTCCACAGAGCGCTTCAGTTTTAGCGGTCCCATTAACTATAACGTATCGGACGATACCCTAGATACTGCCCCTTTAGTGGAAATCCCTTTTGTAGAAGGAACAGAGCAAGCCTCCTTAGAATTTAATGTGGGTGCCTCGACAATTACATTAGACAGCGTGCCATCTACCCAATTATTCAGGGCCTCTACTCCTAATGAAAATGTAGGACTGAAACTTGAAAACTCAGGAGATAGCCTATTTCCACATCTTGAACTTACTTCAGTCGTAAAACACAATAATAATCAACAGAACAAAATACAATTAGCATTTCATCAATCCCCACTATGGAATCTAATAATTAACATGGGGGCAGCTAGTTTTGTTGCTGACTTCAGTGAGTATAAAATTGAGAATTTGGAAATTAATGCAGGTGCAGCATCCTTAAATATGACCTTCGGCATGCCACAAGCACAGGAATCAATACTAGAAATAAATACAGCAGCCTCGAGCTGTACGATAAACATTCCAAAAGATGCTGCCTGCAAATTAGAAATGGAAAGTATACTAACCTCCAAAAAATTTGACGGTTTTCATAAAAAAGAGGATGCACAGCAAACTGACAATTTTGATACCGCAGAAAAAAAATATATTATCAAAATCACAGGAGCAGCTAATTCTCTAAAGATAAATAGATATTAACCCCGCAAATACCTAACTTTGCAGCCAAGATGGATGCAAAAACGAAGTTGATATTACCGGGCGGTTATTGTAATTCGAAACTCGAATATTCAAGGTTTAAGACAAGAGAAGTAAAAATAGGTGATGTTCCAATGGGTGGGGATAATCCCATCCGTATACAGAGCATGACGACTATCGATACTATGGATACGATAGGATCGGTCGAACAGACCATCCGTATGGTAGATGCAGGCTGTGAATATGTCCGTATTACAGCTCCTAGTATCAAAGAGGCTGAAAATCTGGCAAACATCAAACGGGAACTTCGTGCCCGCGGACATCAAGTACCTTTGGTAGCCGACATACATTTTACTCCCAATGCAGCTGAAGTAGCGGCCCGTATCGTTGAAAAGGTAAGGGTAAACCCGGGTAACTACGCAGACAAAAAGAAATTTGACCAAATAGATTATACCGACAGTGCATATCAGGCCGAATTGGAAAGAATACATAAAAAATTCGCCCCTTTGGTCCGCATCTGTAAAGAATATGGTACAGCCATGCGTATAGGAACCAATCACGGCTCACTCTCCGACCGTATCATGAGCCGTTATGGCGATACACCTGAGGGGATGGTCGAATCGGCCATGGAATTTATGCGTATATGTGAAGATTTGGATTATTATAATCTGGTTGTGTCCATGAAATCTTCTAATCCACAAGTCATGGTGCAGGCCTACCGCTTGCTCGTAGAGCGTATGGTTGCTGAAAACATGAACTATCCTTTACATCTTGGTGTAACAGAAGCTGGAGATGGTGAAGATGGTCGGATTAAATCTGCTGTAGGTATCGGTACATTGTTAGAAGATGGATTAGGGGATACGGTACGCGTGTCATTGACTGAAGAACCAGAGAAGGAAGCTCCTGTCGCCATTGCTTTGGTGAATCGTTATTCTAAAAGGCAATTATTGACAAAAAAGCAAGGAGATCAAGCTATACTAACATTATCGACTCCAAAAGAAACGACTGCCTATAATTCTCAGGAGGTCAACACCTTTGTAGGAGGGTCTCTGGTACCACGTGTAATTGTAGACATTTCCGGCAAAAACTTAAAAGACCCTTTTATCCTGTCGGAAGTAGGTTATCGCTATGACCTACTCAATGACAAATATCATATGGGGGATCAATCTGTGGACTTTGTCTACTTAGCAGATCAACTGCCTTCATTCAATATGCCTGGCAACCTCAAACAACTGTATGACTATACCACTTGGTTACAGCTATCAAATAGATCCAATATCCATCCACTATTCACCCTAGCGGAGTTTAACAATGCGACGACAAAAGACCCGGTATTAAACCTAGTCCGTATATCGAATACACAACTACACTCGGAAGAATTTGATAACCTGCAACTGGACAAAAGTATTGTCTTTTTATTGGAGACTGATTTAGTCCATGGAATGGCAGATCAACGTCAGTTTTTTGCTAATCTGCAAGAAATCGGAATAGATGTCCCAGTCATTGTACGTCGGAGCTATCCAATTGAGGACTTCTCCGCTCCTATGGGCAACGATATGGATCCCGAAGAGCCTATCTCCAAATTACAGTTGTATGCCGCTACAGACCTAGGTGCATTGCTCATCGATGGTCTTGGCTCTGGAATATGGATTGATTCTCCCGCTACTCCTACCGATAAGCTCTCCTCAATTTCCTTTGGTATATTACAGGCCACTCGATCCCGAATCTCTAAAACCGAATACATATCCTGCCCTAGCTGTGGCCGTACCCTATTTGATTTGCAGGAGACTACGCAAATGATCCGTAGCAGAACAAATCATCTCAAAGGACTCAAAATAGGCATTATGGGCTGTATCGTAAACGGTCCAGGTGAAATGGCTGATGCCGATTATGGTTATGTAGGCGCTGGACCGGACAAGATTACACTATATCGAGGCAAAGAAGTTGTCAAAAAGAATGTCAGTTCAGCAAATGCGCTAGACGAGCTGATTGATATCATCAAGAACGACGGACTCTGGATAGAGGAAGGGGAAGTTTAAACAATCGCCGGTGTATGTGTTGACGTAAATAGGTATAAAAACCTAATGCGATTAATACCCCTATAGCGCCCATCACATAGAGCGTGTGTTTAATACCTATTCCTTCGGCAACGGCACCAATAATAAGACTTCCAATTGGAAATATCCCCTGGAACGCCATAACGTAGTAAGACATGATCCGGGCTCTATAAGCAGGCATCGCATGTGTCTGTATATAGGTATTAATACTGGAGTTTTGCATCATCATTGCAAAAGAGACCGCTACTGTAAAGAGTAGGGCCGACAGGAGGTAATGTGCATAAGCCAATAACAATAGGGAAATCCCCATAATCAAGGCAGAAAACATGACCCGATACCGTAGGTTTTCTCCTGATTTCAAACGAGCCATATTAATAGCACCAATCATCGCCCCCAATCCTGCCGCACTTTCGAACCAAGAAAAGGTACGCTCGTCCCCATTAAACAAATCTTTGGCAACAGCAGGCAACAACGAAGTATAGGGAATCACAAAAAGACTGGAACAGGCCATGATGACAATCAAGGAGGCAATATGTGGAGAACGTCTTAGGTAATCAAAACCATCCTTCATTCCCTGCCAATTAGAGAGTTGTTTCGTCTTTGTAACCTGTAGCTCATTCACTTTCATCTGAGACAATGTAAAGAGCACAGGAATGAAGCTCAAAAAATTAATAAAAAAGCAGACCAGCTCGCCATAGGTGCTTAAAAGAAATCCTCCAATAGCAGGACCTACCATACGCGCGGCGTTAAATACCGATGAATTGAGTGCTATCGCATTGGGCAGGTCCTTTTTATTATCCACCAAGGAAACTAATAAAGCCTGACGGGATACCACATCAAAGGCATTAATGACCCCTTGAGAGAAACCAAGGACACAGAGCCAATATACGGATACCCAACCGGAATATACGGCCAAGGTCAGTATAGCCGCTTGTATCATCAAGAGTACTTGCGTGATGACAACAAGCTTATATTTGGAACGTCCGTCTACAAAACTTCCAATAAAGGGGGAAAACAATAAAGAAGGGGACAGTGAAACAAAAGATACAAACCCCAACCAAAAAACAGAATCAGTAAGCTTATAAACTAACCAGCTAATAGCAATACGCTGCATCCAGGTTCCAAGAAGCGAGATGGACTGTCCAATGGTGTGTAGCCTAAAATTGGGGTAATGAAGCGACCTGAAAATATCCATATAGGCAATATACTTAAATCGACGGACCGAAAGCTAATCTGTCTTACATTATGACCTTCAGAAAACGTAGTCTGTTCAAAAAACTCTAAAGAATTAACTACCTTTGTAACAGTCTAAGACTAGAGATAGTTTTTAGAACCTCGTAATAATTTGTAAACAACAATCAATCAAAACATGAAATTTTTTATAGACACCGCCAACTTGGCACAGATTAAAGAAGCACAGGATCTCGGCGTATTAGACGGCGTAACTACCAACCCTAGCCTAATGGCTAAAGAGGGAATCAGCGGCGATGAAAACGTTATCAACCACTATAAAGCGATTTGCGAAATCGTAGATGGTGACGTCAGCGCAGAGGTAATCTCAACAGATTATGAGGGAATGATTAAAGAAGGTGAATTATTGGCTGCTCTAGACAGTAAAATTGTCGTAAAGGTACCTATGATTAAAGATGGTGTGAAGGCTATCAAATATTTCAGTAAAAAAGGTATTAAAACAAACTGTACATTGGTGTTTTCAGCAGGACAAGCTTTATTGGCAGCGAAAGCTGGAGCAACTTATGTATCTCCATTTATTGGACGTCTTGATGATATTTCGGTAGATGGTTTGAGCTTAATAGAAGAAATCAGATTAATCTATGACAACTACGGGTTCGCAACGCAGATTCTTGCTGCTTCAGTACGTCATAGTGCACATATTTTAGGCTGTGCTAAGATTGGTGCTGATGTAATGACAGGACCTTTATCTGCTATTACAGCACTATTAAAACACCCATTGACAGACAGTGGCCTTGCTCAGTTTTTAGCAGACCACGCTAAAGCAGCAGGTAAATAAAAAAGAAGAGAGCCTTATATAAATGTCATCTTGAGGAGACCAACCGCCTGCCCTCTTTCAGAGCAGCAGTACGTCCATCAAGATGACACTTTAATTTGACAAGAATGAGTACAGAAAACAAGCAGATAAAAGAGGTAATTGTCAACGAAGAATTTTCAGACCTTTTAAGGAAGAATAAACTTAAAATAACGCAACCGCGTCTGCGGGTTTTAGAGATTATTTCAGAAAAGACATCGGCTCTGTCTCAACCCGAATTAGAGAAAATCGTAGGTAAAGATATTGATCGAGTGACGCTCTACAGAATACTGGGGAGTTTTGAGGAAAAAGGCATTCTACACAAAGTATTTGACCTGAATGGGACGGCGACCTATGCCATCTGCTCTACCAAATGTAGTGCCGACCATCATCATGACCAGCATATACATTTTATCTGTTCGGTATGTAATAGCGTGTATTGTTTGGACGAGGTCAGTGTTCCTAAAATTAATATCCCCAAAAACTTCTCGCTTCATTCCATTGCCATCAATGCAGTAGGCCTATGCGATCAATGTAACAGCGCAGAATAAAATAGGCTAGCTGTACAGCCGTTCTCTCTCCTTGGACGTACTTCTATTCATTAAGTAATTTTTTTTTGCTCAATTAATAAGTCTTCCTTTTCTTCGATGGCGTTTGGCTTTTGTAGCGTACAAAAATTGCGCTATACGCCATAAAAAGATAAAAAATATTTATTTCCCCTTCTACAGCAAGTTCAGCATCATTTTTGTATATTTCCTCTATAGAATGAGGAGAGCTACGAAATTCGCTTTTATATTACGATACGATTATATAAGGTGCAAAGGCGAATTTATGTAGGTTTCACAAACAATGTGTACCGTGCTTTGATTGACGGTCATAAAAAAACGAGATAAATACCCCCTAAGAGGAGGCTATGTCCCGACAAACGGACTATGAGCCGGTCCTCAAAAGAAGAAGGACAGGTATTGACAAATGAAGAATAAAAAAAACAGATGAAGTCTAGAAAAGAAAATCCTTACAAAGAAGTGCTGACACAACTTATTGTTGATGTCTTTGAGAAATCAGGCAACCCACTTCTAAACTATAAACAAGTTGCTGCAAAGCTCAATATCACAGACAGTGATTCCAAAGTAGCCATTGCAGACATCCTAAATGATTCGTCAAAAAGCGGCCAGTTCGCACAACCCGAAAGGGGCAAATTCAAGCTTAGACAACTGCAGGTTTACATCATCGGAAAAGTAGATATGACTGCAGATGGTTCGGCCTATATCGTACCGAATGATGAATTCGAGAATGACATCTTTGTAGCCCCTCGAAAAGTACGACAAGCGCTACACGGAGATATCGTAAAAGTACACGTCTACGAACGTAAAAAGGGGCGTAAGAGAGAGGGTGAAGTAGTCGAGATATTACAACGTGCTAAGACCGATTTTACAGGGACAATAGATATCTCACAGAGCTATGCATTCTTCTTACCCGATGACCGGAAGATGCAGCACGATATCTTTATCCCTTTGGATAGTCTGAATGGTGCCAAGAACGGTCAAAAAGTAGTCGTCACCATCATCGAGTGGCCTAAAAATGCAAAAAATCCAATCGGTAAGGTCAAATCTGTACTGGGCACAAAAGGAGAGAATAACACCGAGATGAATGCGATTCTCGCAGACTATGGGTTCCCGTTACAGTTTCCCAAAGAAGTGGATGAAGTAGCAAATGCCATACCCGAAGAGATCAGTCGCGAAGAGATTGCGAAGCGCAGAGACTTCAGGGATACGCTGACTTTTACGATAGACCCGGCAGATGCGAAGGACTTTGACGATGCTATTTCTTTCAAGACTTTGGAGAATGGTAACTACGAGATAGGCGTACACATCGCTGATGTATCATACTACGTTACTCCAGATAGTATTCTGGACAAGGAAGCATTTGAACGGGCTACGTCGGTATATCTGGTAGATCGTGTAATTCCTATGCTACCGGAGCGTCTCTCCAATAACCTATGTTCACTACGCCCCAATGAGGATAAACTATGTTTCTCCGCCGTGTTTGAAATGGATGAGAAAGCGAACGTAGTGGACGAATGGTATGGTAGGACAATTATTCACTCGAATCGTAGATTCAGCTACGAAGAGGCGCAAGAAATCATCGAAAACAAAAGTGGAGACCATGCGACAGAAATACTAAAACTAAATGAACTCGCCTATATCCTCCGTGATCGTAAATTTAAAAATGGAGCGATAAGCTTTGAAAGCGAGGAAGTAAAATTCCTACTGGATGAAAAAGGCAAACCCCTTGGCGTATATACGAAAGTAAGAAAAGATGCGCATAAGCTCATCGAAGACTTTATGCTCTTGGCGAACCGTAAGGTAGCAGAATACATTGGAAAGCAAGGAAAAGGAAAAAACAAACTGGGATTCGTATACCGGTTTCACGATACGCCAAATCCAGAGACACTAACAAGTTTTTCACAGTTTGCAGCACGCTTTGGTCACCGCCTAGCCATAAAATCGGACAAAGAAACGGCCAAATCATTAAATGCGCTGATGATGAAAATTGAGGGCAGTAAGGAACAGAACCTACTTACTTCGCTCGCTGTACGCTCGATGGCCAAAGCCATTTACACAACAAAAGGCACATCGCACTATGGCTTGGCATTTGACTATTACACCCACTTTACCTCCCCTATCCGTCGTTATCCGGATGTCATGGTACATCGGTTACTTCAATTCTATTTAGACGGAGGCACAAAAGTCAATGTCGAACATTACGAGAAAATGGCCGAACACTCCTCTCAGATGGAGAAAAAGGCTGCCGAAGCCGAACGTGCTTCTATCAAGTACAAACAGGCGGAGTTCTTGCAAGATCAGGTAGGTGTGGAATATACCGGAATCGTATCAGGTGTAACCGAATGGGGAATGTATGTGGAAATCCAAGAGAACAAGTGTGAAGGAATGGTGCGCTTACGCGACATAACAGATGATTTTTACACCCTCGATGAGAAGAACTTTGCCATCATAGGACAGCGCAAGAAAAAAGTCTACCAGTTGGGAGACGAGGTACAGATCAAAGTCAAAAAAGTCGACCTCGAAAAAAGACAGATAGACTTTACGTTATTGAGTTAACACGATTAAGGGTATCATCTTTGGGGAGGGATGATACCCATTAATCTACCTATTTGAAATTATACTTTAGGAGTATACAAAATTATGATTGGTTTCTGCCTTGTAGAGAATCCTTATTCACCCTTTATCCTACCAACCCCTACCTTGACCGAAAAAAATATATCTATCGCTTATTTCCGATAGACATATACAAATAAAAGAAAGTATAACCACAAATGGTTATACATTTCACACCTTATAGCAAAAAGATGCTATATCCATTTATTATTTTAACATGCTTTAGCTACCCTACGGATAATCAATAGCATTCCGAAATTATTTATCTTTGTAATAACCGTTTATCAATAACAAATATGAATCAAAAGTGTGCCCTTGTATTAGACGACCACCAGTTGTTTGGTGAGTCCTTTGCTGTATTATTGGAAAAGTACACCGAGATAAAAACGGTATACACCTTTCAGGAGATATCCGAATTATTTCGTTTTCTAGGTCAACACAGCAGGGAAAAATTCTTTATTTTTTTAGACTATTACTTAAAGGACGCAAATGGATTAAGTGTACTAATAGATATCCGAAGGCTCAATAAACTTTGTAAAATCATCTTCCTCACGAGTTCTACCAGCTGGCCTGTGATCTATAATATCGAGAATCACAATCCGGATGGCATTATTAGCAAGGCTAGCGGCCTTGACATTTTGTTGGAATGTATACAGTCAATACAAAAAGACCAACAATATATATGTCCAACTTTTCGAGAACTAAAAGCAGGCAACCTAAAAAGCCAACCAGTCAGTTTTACGGCCCGCGAACTTGAAATATTAAACTATTTTGTTGAAGGATATACGATTGCCGAAACTGCTGAAAAAACCTTTTTAAGTCGACATACCATAGTAGCTCATCGTCGTAACATGATGTCAAAGGCCAATTGTACTTCTATCAGTCAATTATTAACGTATACCAGTCAATGGAAACTTATTTAATATAACCTGTAAATTCCATGTTATTCAAAAGAATAAACCTAGTTTTTGCAGGCTACTTTATCTCTAGCTTAGGGGCAGGATTCACTTTTGCGCAAGACAGCACCAAGACGCATGTTAAGAAAGAATTTGATAAATTCGACAAAGCCTATTATCTCAAACAGCTTACAAAAAAAAAACTACCTAAAAGCGATAGATTCGCTCGCCAACACGTTCCTTACAAAAGGCATTTACCTAGAGACAAAAGAACTAACGAATCATCTCAGCTTATATGAATCCATCGTGTGGGAGGACGATAAATTCAAATCAGCTCGTTATACCTATTATCTAAAGTTTCTGAACAACGCCCGCATATTCGGGAAACAAGGAGCCTCTATCTATTATGCAGAGAAGATGAGTGAGCAAGCAAAAGAAGATGGCGATGAACATCCTCTAATCGAGATGCTTCAAAAATTTGATATCTATATAGGTCAAGGCTTAAATGACAAAATCATCAATTCTTATGAGAAAGAAGAAAAATATATGCAACAGCTTCCTTCACTACTGAGAAATAACAAAGTAAAAGTGAGCCAGGGTATGAACTCCATTTACATCCTATACCCAGCTGTGACTGCCTATATCAAAACCAATAATAAATTCAAAGCCGAGAAGACAGCTCAATTGGCCAATCGAATCGGAGAAGTGATAAAACGTCGAAAAGATAGTTCCAAAGAAATTTTACTAAACACCGACTTATTTCTTACAAGCATACCTTTTGCAATCGCGCTAGAGACCAAAGACAACAAGCAAATGGGCGTTCTTCTGCAAAAACTAGAAAAGCTCAAAACCAAATATAATGACATAAATACCACCTATGTAGATGTTAACCTTCTAAAATGGCGGCTGCACTACTTTCTACAGACTCACAATGCAGACAGCTTAAGCTTTTACATCAAGGAGATGGAAAAATATCCTGCCTCCAACAATATGCAAAAAGCGCATATCCTTGCCTATAAAGGAGACGTACAGGCCTTACGAAGCAATTTCAAAGAATCCTATAACTTATTGCACGAATCCATCGAACTATATCAAAAAGCAGTATCCGATATTGCGATCGAGATGGACACCCTACTCTATGCTCATACCGAGGCTGAGCACCATCAAATAGCCCTACAAAAATCTGAAAAAGTCAAACAGCAACGTACCACCTGGTTAGTCCTTATATCCGGCATTGCATTAGCTATCATTGTGGGAATATATCTTCTTATGCAAAAAAAAAAGCAAAAGATCGCAACAAATCATTGACTCACTTAATGATTCAGCGAATATACAGATTGCACTCATGGAAGAAGCCCGTGATCAAGCCCGACGGGATGAGCAGCATAGGCTATCCCAGGAACTACACGACGGTCTTTCGGGAACATTAGCCAGTATCATCAATAGATTAGAAATACAGGTCAGTCCAACGGACAGCGAATACTTAGACAATGTACGACAGCTCAAAAAGATGGCCCAACAGGTCTACACGGAAATACGAGAAAGGAGTCACACACTAAATGACCAAGCGAATAGTATTAGTGAGGAACGATTCCAGCAACATATAATCGATCTCGCGAGAACAGCCTTTCCGAAATCACAATACCATTATGAAGTGACCATTGATCAAGGCTCCCTTAACCAAACTAATTTTGAACTAAGAAGTCACCTTATCCGTATTGTGCAGGAAGCATTTGCCAATATACTAAAGCATGCCAAAGCCGCCTCACTATCAGTGTTACTCTATCATGAAGATAGTCTCCTAACCTTAAGTATTCAAGACAATGGCCTAGGCATGAAAAGTACATCAACTAAAGGAATAGGATTACAGAATATCGAAAACAGGGTCAAGGAAATGAATGGGAAGCTCGACGTTACTTCTTCGGCAGAAGGTACGTTACTTACCTGCACTTTCCCTATAGCGCCTGAAAACAACTAAAATAATTAAGGGGATTACTGTTTATCGTGATTCCCTTTACTGAAGTTATACTTTTAGCAGTATACCGAGGCATCCGCCCAAATATCCAAACTTCTACTTCTTCCCGTGTATTGGTCTGATACTCTGTACGCGTACAGCCCGCCCCTTTATACCAAAACTGATAAACGACTTATTGTCTGTTGTAGTTCCTTTTGAGATAATAGCATCTTTCATACTGAATAATGTGACCGTGGATGCAGGCAACAATTCACCAGTATTACGGTCCACGAGCCCCCCTTCGATAATACTATTTAATACATCATTAAATAGATGCTATTTAATACCGCATTCTCCAGCTCGTGATCCGTCCATTTTCTACAGTGAACAAAAAATTGGCTTTGTTTGAATATCCCTGGCTTGCGTATTGTCCTTTGACCACAACTTCTTTATCACTAAGCACCGTGTATTCCGGCTTTGCTACTTTACCCCGGCGGTTAATGATGTCACTTTCTAACCATTTGGCCGTTTCTTCGGGCGTTTTCATGATCCCTTCTGCACCATAAGCCTGTGTGGCTGTTTTTGCAAATTGAGCACGGATCACTTTGGCATCTTCTGCATCCATTGCCTCTATCAAAGTTTTAACGGGTTTTAATACTGTTTGATCTTTCATTTTGTTTTCTGTTTTTATGGTTTGTACGCTTTGATTGGTTTTCGATTGTTGTCCGCAAGCGTTTAATGACAGCGAACAAACTAAAATAAGCATCTGTATTTTCATGTTAATAGTTATTGATAAATATCGGCTCTCATTTGCATCAATGCGTGCCATTACGCATTAGATTAGTGCTAAGGTATTCGCGTATGCACGATCTTCAGTTCACGCCGTTGTTCTTTATTCTCTTGCCTGCGTGCTTGTTCGAGGTGTATTACATATCTTAATTTGCTTTAAAAGGATGTTGCAAATAGACAATGACCAAATTCAGTAACAAAAATGGAACTTCAATGGCTACACCTTTTAAGTCCTTGTTCAATAATTGCATGCAAATAATCATCAGTATTCCTGCAGCCATCAGGAAATTTCCCCAAACGAAAGTTCTTGGAAATAAAATTAGAACAGAAGCTAATAAAGTGACAGCACCGTTAATCATAACAGCTGTTTTACCCAAGTTCCACTTACCAAACATCTCCAACATCTCGGGTTTCGCGGTTAGCATATTCCAACCATGTTTTGTCCCCATAAACACCGCAAAAAGAATTAAAACAGTGTTGAATATTTTTAATATCATTTTTATAGGAATTTAAAATAAAAGGTAAACAACACCGTCATTTACCTTTTAAAAATATGAACCAAATCGTACTACTACCTTGTTGTATAACCACCATTGGCAAAAATGGTCTGCCCAGTAATCCACCAGCCATCGGTTACTAAAAACTCCACCAAAGGCGCAATGTCTTTAATATCGGTGAGTCCGCCCAAATCAGAAGCTTGTTTATGGTAAGCCACAGCATCGTCACTTTCTTGCCCATAGAAGAAAGGGGTATCCATTGGGCCAGGGGCGACGGCTGTAACAGAAATCCCTCTTGAACCAAATTCTTTGGAAGCCGCTCTGGTAAAATGTTCTACTGGAGCCTTTGCTCCCGCATACGTAGAATAGTATCCAGTGAATGCTGCTAGTAATGAGGTAACAATAGTATTTATTTTTCCGTTATCGTTCAGTTTTTTACCTGCCTCTTGGATGAAGAAATAAGCTACTTTTGAGTTGATATCACTCATACTGTCATATTCTTCTTCTGTGGTATCAGCAAAAGGCTTTTTGAGCACTTTACCTACAGTATTGATCGCGATGTCTATACCTCCAAATTTTTCGATAGCTGCATCAAAAAGTTTGGTAATATTTTTCACATCCGTCAAATCTGCCTGAAACAGAAAAGCTTCGCCACCGGTATTGGTAATATCTGCCAAGGTTTTTTCCGCATCGGCTTTTGTCGCGTTACTGTTGTAGTGAATAACAACTTTTGCACCCTTTGCTGCAAAATCACGACTTAACAAACCTCCTAAGTTTTTCGCTCCTCCTGCGATTAAAACTACTTTTCCTTTTAAATCATTTCTTGCCATAATCTTTACTTTTATTGGTTATAAATGTTTTCTTTTGATTTTTTCCTATGCCTTTGTACCCAACTAACCACCGTTGCCTTACTCCTTATACGATATTTGTCCATCACTTCTTCTACAAGTAGCCGACCCGCCAAAATATCATCGATAGCACTATCGCGCACAATCTTAGAAAATCTACCGTAATATTTACCACTCATAATTTCTAATTCGCCAATACTTCCACTTCGGTACGTCTATTGGCCTGATGTTCTGCTCTCGAACATGGTATGCCGTTACTACATCTATTCAGCAAACGTGTCTCTCCGTAGCCCTTGGCTACCAGACGTTCCCGTGCAATACCTCTGGTCACTAAGTAATCGACTGCAGACTGGGCCCTTCGCTGCGAAAGCTTGTCATTATAGCTATCCGATCCACGGCTGTCGGTATGGCTGGACAGCTCGATTTTCAACGTTGGGTTATCGCGCATTGTAGCTACCAGACGATCCAGAATCAAGGCCGCATCGGGACGGATATTGTGTTTATCAAAATCGTAATGAATATTTTCCAGAATAAACTTATCCCCTACTTTCAGAACCGGATTCAGGTTCATCGTATACCGTATTACCGTATCCCTGCTCGGATTTATACCTGCTACCAAAACAGAATCCGCATGGTAGCCCTTCTTCTCGCCCAACAATCGGAATTCTGTATTAGGCGTTATGTCAAAACTGATAAACGCGTAGTTGTCTGTAGTTCCCTTTGAGACAATAGCGTCTTTCATACCGAATAATGTGACCGTGGATGCAGGCAGCAATTCACCGGTATTACGATCGCGGGTCACTCCTTCGAGAACTATTTTGATCTTTGGCTTTTGAAATACAAACGAGTAGATATCGTCTGAACCGACACCCCCTTTGCGGTTGGACGACAGGTAGCCCACCTTCACATCCGCCGCCGTACCGTACTCTACGTATGCAAAATCATCAGCGGCGGAGTTGAGGGGGTACCCCAAATTAACCACCTTATCAAAAGTACTTTCGCTGCCTTTAGCTTTGAATATATCCAGACCGCCCATACCCACATGGCCTGTACTCGAAAAATAAAGATCGTTTCCAACAACCGTAGGGAACAGCTCATCCCCCGACGTATTGATCTTATCACCAGCATTCTGAGGCTTTCCCCAGCTCCCATCAGACTGAAGTTTACTGTACCAGATATCTACGCCTCCCTTGCCCCCTGGCATATCCGAGGCATAATAAAGTACACTTTCGTCTGCACTCAGAAAAGCATGTCCCAGTGAATAGGTTTTTACGTTATTGTAGAGAAAATCCTCTTCGGTCCAGGTTTCCCCGTTCTTTTTATATATTTTCAGTTCCAGGTTGTGCTTATTCCATTTTTGCCCAGAGGCACGGAAACGCTCTCCATCCTTTCCGGGAAAAGTACGCGTCACGTAGAGCACATCCCCGGCGGCATTGCTGGCAACAGGCCCGACATGGTAGGCTGCCACATTGATAGGGGTCGCTAGCATATTGGGCTGCCGCAATGTACCGTCTGTCTGACGTTCGGCAGTGTACACTTTCAGGAAAGCCTGCCCTGTCATTCCGCTTTTGGCAGTTAGCAGACTGTTGGGCTCCGCCGCATACATCACCCCGTTGGACATGGCCATAACGCCAAACTCGGCCAGAACAGTATTTATCGCTTGCTCGTTCTTGAGCTGGTGCTTTGTAGGATTGCGCATCCACACCTGCGCAGAATCTGCGCCACGGATCGCAGACCGGACAGCCTCACTGTTTTGCTGCTGCGCAGCATAAAGCTCGTACTGCCCCTTTGCTTCGGCATATTTACCCTGCTGCTTCAATACTTCGGCATAGTTCAACCGCGATTCCGGAGAAGCTCCTTTTTGTTCCACCACCCGGGCGTACCAGTTTTCTGCCAGGTCATATTGCTTGATGTAATAATAACTGTGTGCCAGACGTTCCATGGTCTCCACCCCCGGCTTTTTAACATCTACCAGCTTTTCATAAGCTGCTGCAGCTCTGGCATACTGCATTTCTTTATAAAACTGATCGGCGCGGCTACGTCTACTGGGTTGTTCCTGTCCCCAGGCCGTTGTAACAGCAAGGGAAATGGACAGCGTCCATAAAGTATGTTTCAAATATGTCTGTGTTCTCATATATACTTCCTCCACGCTCGGAGCGCATAAATTCTATTGGTTAAAAATATCTTGGACTTAATATCTGCTGGTACCTACGTCCAAATGTTATCCCCAGCGTGATCTCGTGACTACCGTTTTGCAGCCCGCTCATTCTATTCAACATATGATCATAAGAGTAACCGATCCTCAATTTCGGGCTCACATAAAACTGCGCGATCCCGCTCAGTGAATTCAACGAGCTCAGCTTATTGACCGATATATTATTATAATCCCGGTCAAAAATACGCGCCCGCGTCCGATAGCCGCCACCTATCCAGAACTTATCGTTAAAGATGAACATCGCGTTCACATCCAAGGAGGTCGGCCCCTTAAAGTCATCCTTCACCAGAACACTCGGACGGAGCAACAGTCCCGGGTCCAGCTCAAAGAGCGCCCCTGCGATAAAGTAGCCGTGCACCTTACGGTACAGACTTTCCAGCGAGTTCTGGTTGAATTGGAACTCCTCGTTGCTGCTCGCGTTGGAAAAAAGATCCTGCACAGATACCCCGGCATACCACTTCGGGTTACTGTAATAGACTCCAAGACGTATATCCGGTTTCCAGGTCGTGATCATATGATCTGGTATAGCCCCATCGTTTCTCTCCACGGGAGAAAGTTTATTTCCATCAAGACTGTATTGGGTCACCCCACCGGCAACACCCAGCGCCAGACGGTGCTCATCCGCATTGTCCAATTGCAGTCGCAGCGCATAGTTGGCAAATACACTTGTAGCTCCCTGTGCTCCAAGTTTATCGGCAGTGACCTGTAGCCCCACACCATGCCTACGCTCCACCTGATCCAGTACACCGTCTATAGAAAGTGACCCTGTTTTCGGAGCGCCTTCCCAACCTGACCATTGGCTTCGAAGCCCCATTTGTCCAAACCACTCCTCTTTGTACCCCGTATAAGCCGGATTGACCGAGATCGAATTGAAGATATACTGCGTAAACTGTATGTTCTGTTGAGCATGGCTACGGAACACCAAGATCAGCAGGATCACAACACTTACATATTTTATATTCTTTATCATTGTTACTTTTCTATGATTACCTAAAATAATAACCTCGGTTTTAGTAGCGCTTGATCAAGACATGTGTTTTGAACAAACGCATATCATTGCCTCGATATGCCTTGATGATCGGGAAATATGTACCTTCGTTCAAACCTGTACCGTCCCATTCATCCTTATAATCCATATTGCGATAGACCTCATTGCCCCATCTATTGACCACAATAAGCTCTATCCGGTCATACGCCTCTCTACCTACAATCACGAATTTGTCGTTTTTATCATCACCATTCGGTGTAATCACATTCGGGATCATCAGTTCTCTTGGTAAAACAGTAACCGTGACCTTAGCCTGCGACACCATACCATTTTCGTCCATAATCTCATATTCAAAGACATCCTCACCGATAAAGCCGTCGCGTGGCACATAGGTTACACTTCCATCCGCATTTACAGTTACCGTTCCGTCTCTTGGCTGCACCACGATCCGTACCGACCCACGATCGATGGCACTTGAACCGACAATATCATTTTCCAGGACATTGATCGTGACATTGCTGCCATACTCCATCGTTGCACGGTCATCTACCGCTTTCGGCGGTGTCTGTGCCTTCTTCGTAAACCAGGTGCCTGATAAGGTATTCCCTGTGACCGTCTCTATATCCTTACGGCTGTGTACACCGGCACTTTCCAATACCGTGACGTCGCCGATCCAGTTTCCTTTATCTGCATTCTGTACGATACGTGCATCCGCATCCACATAGGCACTGCCGTTGGTCACCGCATTGTGCGTCAGCGTGTAGTTGACATCCATTTTATCAGCAGCGTAAATATTCCAGATACGATCCATTCCCAGGTCAGCATCCGGTTTTAAATCAGCCACTGCCTTGTAATCGTTGACCGAGACATAGAGTTTAGAGCTCGCCGCTTTTGGTGTCAGTTGCGCAGGAGTATAATCACCTTGGGCTATACCCACTGGAAATACAAATGTCCCTACCCCGGTATAGTTTTTGATCATATGACCGGTAAGCATATTGCCGGTTACCACCATACGGTGGAGGTTATAGTTCAACAGTTGCCCCGATGCCGACAGTTCCAGATCAGACCCATTGAGATAGATACTGGCTCCATCAACGCGCAGGTCGATCGATTTTCCTATTTTTAGCGCGGCGGCCTTTGCAACTACCCCCGTCGAGCCATCGGGATAGCCCGTCTGTTGTAAATCAGACAATATCATTCCTTTAGGATTGTCCAGTACGATATTGACATCGATAAAAACACCGTTATTGCCGTCTATCTTTGTCGCTGCAGTGGTCCAATCTTCGTAAAAAGGATTATCACTAGGGCTATGGATATAAAGTGTACCTATACCGGTAATCTTTGCTGTGGGAGCTATCCAGACATTGCGACTGTATACGTGCACCTCACCGTCAATCTGCCAGTCCGCATTAGGCCCCAGACAGAGGCTCTCCGCATAGATGAACTTGTAGTTTCCAGGACTTACAAGCTCATAGCCGTTGCTGCTTTCGAAACTTCCCGCCCCATTCTGTCCAAAAAGCAGTCCACAGCACAACATATTGATTAATATAACTACGTATTTTTTCATCATCTTAAATATTATTGCCGCTACTTCCAATAGTTCCAAACCTTACCGTCAAACACCGCCAATGCTTTCCTATCGGTATCGTAGCACATCATACCTGGATATGGGCTTTTTACGTTTAAGTGTGGATTAGAAATTTTGGGTAAAACCAACGCTTTGTCCGACGACTCTAACACGAACACCCCATCTGCCGTGGTAGATCTAGCTCCCATTACGGTTTGCTTGCCGTTATCCACAGTGCCGCTGTACGGCGCAAGAGGTACGGTCCCTGCTGTCTCTCCGACACCAGAAAGATCAACCCAAGCTCCATTTTGGTACATTTTTACAATTTTGGCTACCTTATCAAATAAGAAAGTACCATTGGCAGGCGTGGCAGGTAATGTTTCTACCGCAGGCAAAATAATGCCTTTGGTCGTACCCGAAGCAAAGTCCAAAACCGAAGACACATCGGTTGTTTTCTTTTCGATAGCAGTTTGCGATAGCGCAATGCTGCACAACGCCAAACTTAAAACTGATAATATGAAATATTTTTTCATGCTGTTCATCTTAATTAGTTGCAGGAATACAATCCTTTGCCAAACAATTCCAAACTGTACCATTATAAAGCTTCACGCAGGCTGCTGCAATATCGTAGATCAACATACCTTCTACCGGATTGAGTATTGCTGCTGATGAACTTACCCTCGTGATTACAAAACCTTTATTCTTCGATTCGATCACGATATGTCCATTAGGCACATTCGCAGGCCATCCCGTTGTACCACCGGTAAAACCTACGAGGTTAGAGATTCCAGTCGTGCTTGGTAAACCTGGAGCATCAAATACACCTGGATTAGTACAAATTTCTGTTACCACTAGTGCCCCACAAAGGTATATTTCTGGGGTAGCTGCAAAATTATATTCATTTTCTGTAGTATTTGTGCTTGTGCCGTCGCCCATACTTCCGTCAATTCTATGCCCCACATAACCGTATTTTGCAGTGTTGTCTTTCACAACCATAGAAGTATGCCCGCCTGTTTCTACAGCAATCACTTTGTCGGTCCAATTGAGTTTTCCAATGTCGTAAGGGCTAGTAGATGGAATACTTCCCGACATTTCGGTAGGATCTATTGAAGAAGCTATTCCTCCTCCAAGCATCCTACTATTATTCGTTCCCCAAGCCCATAACCTGCCGTCTGTGGTCAATACGTTGATGGCAGGGTAATTGAATTCGTGTTCCTGCGGACTGATCCAGACCACATCGGTTAGGTAATCACCAAGTGTAGCTGATTTTTGTACCTGTACCCAGATGTTACTGTTCGATGTACTAAAATTACCTAACTGTCCTGAGGTACCTGTTCCCATGGCATAAACATTGCCGTTGGTACTCAATATATAATAAGTAGTTCCGCTTACTCCTATCATTTTTGGGGTTACGCCTGCTGGCAGGGTCATTTGCGTGGCAAATGGCCTGCTTATTGCTGCACTCCCCTCCCCAAGCATTGTTGTGTTTCCCCAGGTATACACCTCACCTGCAGCGGTTAACGCTATTAACTTTCCAGTATTCCCACGTATAGCAACTACATTGTCGAGTGTAGTCGTTGCGTTAATATGTACCCTGTGCCAAAGCTGGTGGTTTGTAGTAGAACCTGTTGCGCCATCACCGTATGCATTTGCAATTTGAGTCAAGACCCAAACTTCGCCAGAGCAAGTAGTCAGTCCTAAGATATTATAAGTACCAAACAACATTTTGACATCTTCCGGTGCCACGCCATCAGGTAAACCGTTTGCCTTTGGTGTACCGCCATTTACGCCGTAAGTTCCTATACTTATTTTTTGAAAAGTTGCACTACTTGTAAGACCAGACAAAATCACCGCACCTTCCGTCCCCCAAGCAAACAAACCATCGGTGGTTAAAACTACACTTTGAGAAATTTCACTTCCATTACTCCCTCCTGTAAACTTAAGGATGTCTCCGGTAAGTAACGGATAGTTTATGTTGTTGACCTCGGTAGGTACTAATAGATGACTGGTGCCGTTATTTGCCATTCTTACTCCCCATACCATTAAAGCACCGGCAGAAGCATCACGCATCATGGTGCTGTGGAACGTACTTACCATATTATCATACTCTATAGTGTTAGGATCTGTGGTATTTAAGAAAGTATTTGGATTACAGTCGCCGGTAACACAATAGCCTGGAAGAACAGTTGCGAAAGTAATGTATCTTTGTACATTCTCTGTATTAAAATTATTGCTAAATACCCATTTACCATTGGTATAGGTTCCTGCAACACTTTTTACGTTGGTGGTAAATGCCGCATCGTCCGCAACCAACATATAAACCGTATTCGATGCAGCAAAACTACTACCAAAAGTAGACAAGTCTGCTTCGAAATACAGCGCGTTCGGCGTATTTTTACGCTGAGACAGCCATACTCGCTGAATTCTCTTCCACGTATTTCCTGCCACAGTAACGCTAGTAAGATTTGGGCTCGTTACATTGTTATCTCCCAATAAGAAATAGGTTTTATCGTTGCTAAATCTTGTACGTGCCGCATTGTCATTTGGATTCACAAAATCATTGCTAGTGGCTACGGTAAGGATGGTTCCCGCATTCACACTTTTTGATACCTTTTGCTCAAAAAGTCCAATGTCTTCTCTTGCGATACCAAAAATGTTATTGTTGTAAGCCGTATTAGAGGCACCGTTCCATACCATAGCTGCATCGGCATCCAGGTAATGATCTGTATCTACCCGTCCTAAAGTAATACCATATTTAATAGCAAGATAAGAGTCTACCCTTCTACGTTCCAATGCGGTAACATTTCCCGCCCCGTAGATTATCGTTTCAGCAATATGTCCTATAAAACCACCGTTATCACTGCCACTGCCTGTCCATTGCGTAGAACCAAATATATGCCCACCCAGTGGAACTCCCATAGCTCCCGTACTATTATAGGTAGTTCCGTTTGCGGCTCCATTTAATCCTCTGCTAAATGGTCGATCCAGGAAATTATAATACATGATACTTGGTATGGTTGTACTGAAATCAGGCGTTACATTTGGAAAAGTAGTTGATCCATTATACACCCTTCTTTCCACATTCCCATTTGTCCAAATACCTAAATAATCCCAGTTATTAATTGTGGTATTCACATTGTCCATACCTATACTAAATAAATGGGTATTACCGCTACCTGGATTTGTCATGCCTTCTTTGGTAACCATAAACAGGTCGTTATTGGCATTGAAAACGGTCTGTACGGCACGCGTTCCTATGGTTTCATCGATCGTGGTAAAATTAATTCCCGAATTAAAGTTGAAATAGTTAACTGCACCTTGCTTATATTTAGGAAGGCTATTTCCCCCAACACTTGAAACCGTATTTCCTGACCACTGATCAACCCAGGTGGTTACATCGGTACCATCACCCGTGTTTGACGCACTTTTATCCCCTCTGTACCAATACGTTATTCCATTAGTAACACCTGCCGGAGCATATGCAAATCCGGCAAAGGTAAAGAACTGTCCGTTGGTTAAAGTAACATTCGCTGTATTGTAAACCACACCGTTTACCGTAACCTCCGAAGCCATTGGTGTAAAGGTATCGGTATCATCAAAAGCGGCATCTGGAGATTGTACCAAGTACAGGTTATTTACTCCTTTTGGCCAGGCAACGGTTACCGTGCCTACACTGCCGGTATTCTGTACTTTCCAGATCGATTCAAAACGGAAATTGGTTGGCCCGTTAGCGCCCCCTGTGAAAACCAATGGCGTTTTAAGTCTTTGTTCCAAACCATTGTCACCGGTCATTAGGTATTGCTGGTCTGTGGTTAAGCCTACACTGTTGGCTGCATTACTATTAGCAAAGCCTGTGGTAGAAATCACCAGCTTTTGCACGTTATTTACACTTCCCGACTGTTTTTGGTGCAGCCCTGAAGCATCATCTTTTGCGATACCAAAAATGTTGTTGTTGTAACCGTTATTCAGGATAACGTCCCACACGATATTACTGTTTGAAGTAAGGTAATTTTCAGCCGAAGTTACACCGTTTTTTACCGCGAGGTAGGTGTTTACCCTAGATTGTTCATTGGTCGTTAAGGTACGTTTGTACCAAATCACTTCCATTATATCTCCTGGGAAAGGCCCAGCGGCACTCCAGGCTCCATGGCCTATTCTTAGTCGTTGGCCATATAAATGAAACCTGTTATTACTCGCCGTACTTGGATAGGTTTTATATACACCGTTCACCCCTAATATTCGCTCTCCTCCTACTGAAGTTGAAGTTCCTCCAGCAGCAACCGGATTATTCCCTATACCCGAGACAATATTGGTGCTACCAATATTAAAAGGGCGCTCGTCGAATTGATCCGCGTTAGCATCACCACTAAATTTATAAAATCTTAGTTTTCCTGTTTCAATAGAAAACCCCGGCTCGGCTCCGTTTCCGTCATCATCAATCCCGGTAATGCGTCCTGTTCCTGAAGAGGTTGGTCTAATTGCTGAAAAAATAGAATGAGACACATTACTTAACAGCCCATTTGTAGGGTTCAATATCGAAGTAGGGTTATTAAAATATTTAGATCCACTATAACCTGTTGTATACGGATGAAAATTATGTTCCCTGTCAGCGGCAGAAAGTGTTATTGTACCCACATTGGGGATGTTATCAGCATTCAGAGAATGGTCTTTCCAGGCCGTAGCTATGGTCCCTGCATCATCTGATTTTACCCAGAAATCGGGAGCCGAAACCCCTCCGGGAGTGGCCAATAAAGAAAGTGAAAAGTCATCATAAGTATAATAAACAGCCTCATTTGTGGCCAATGCGGTCGTCCCCGGTCTTAACTGCCCTATTGTCATAAACCGTTCGTTACCTACTGCTTTATACAATAGAGTCACTTTTACCCAATTATTAGCAGTAGAAGCAGTATTGGTTACATATACAGCGGTATTTGTTTTTGGTATCAACGTTCTACCTGATCCGAAATCATCCCTTATAGAGGTATATCTAGGGCTACCGCTTCCAACAGTATTTAGATAAGTTGGTGCATCGGCAGAAAATACTGCCCCCAAATACCCCTGTTCCTCGCTTGGTAAATCAACATAAGTTAACTCATTATCTGGATTGGCAGCAACAAGTCTAGTAGGAGATACACCATTTAGGTGTGTAGTATAAAATGACAATACGTAAGTTGCACCAGCCAATAATGTTCCTGGAAGTTGTACTGTCATATATTCTTTGTAATCCGTAAGATTGGCATTAGTTCCTTTCGTTTCTAGATAGGTACCTACATATCCCGTTCCACTTCTTGGCCCGATTTTATCTGATATACTGAAATTTGCTCCGCTAGTATTCCAGTAATCCGGAGAACCTCCCTGAATAGTCATCGGATTCGTCCAACCAGTAGCCCTTGATAATTGACCAAGAAGTGTGGGAAACTGGGTATAAGTTTCAAAACCAGCGTTCGGCACTAGGTTTTGCGCTTTTACAGTTAATCCAAAGCTATTTGACAATAAAAAACATATAATAAAAATAAGATTTCGAATCCCATTGTGTTCAACAACAGGTGATCGAAGATCTAAGGATATAGATGAAGTAAAGCTTTTCATAATTTACACTTTAAGTTGCTCTTCCCTAGTGCTAGGGAAGAGCGAGATGATTGGAATGCGTTTCAAAACTGATTGGGCTTAAGGTTTAATCAATAAGCTTTCTAGTTTTTTCAAGCGTTCTTCCAATTCAACGGTTCTGTTCTGAAGTGCTTTGATTTCTTCATCCTTTTGACTTACCGTATCGTTCATTTCGATGACGTGTAAGTACAATTCTTCCAGTTTTTCTAATTGTTGCATCGAAAGTTGGGTTAAATCAATAGTATATCCATTTTGACCTACCTTGATATCCTTAATCGGTGTTACCCCTGGTAAATGTTTATTGGTTCTAATGAACTCGGTTACCTCTTTCAATGGTTTGAATTTGTAGTTTTTATAGATTTTAGAGGAACCGTTGAAATAATCTTCAAAAACATAATCGGCATATACACTGTTGGTTGTCCAAAGTTTACCTGTAGTAGAAATATCACCAGCTACGTGTAATTTAGGTTGAATGGTTGTACCCCCGACCACGAATGATGGCGCTGTTGTTGTACCAATGGCTACCTCGCCAGTTGGTGTTATGCGCATTCTTGAAGTATTATCGGTTAAGAAAGATAAAGGCGTAGCAGTTTCTGTTCGTATATCTAAGCCAGTAGTTCCTGTACCTCTTGCGGCAATCTGACCTTTAAGGTTATTATCAGCATAAACATCTACAATCGAGTTTCCTCCAGTAACTGTGATAGATCCTCTACTAGTTCCTGTAGCTGTAACCCTTCCTTCGGTCGCGTTGGTTGTTATGCCAACCGTACTACCTGTACCAGCAAACCTTAAGAAATTATCTGCCGTTGTTACTGTTCTATCAGCAGTTAAGGTTCCATTGGCATTATAAATATTTACAGGCGTTGCAGGTAATCCTGCCACCGTACCTAATACACCATTAGCATCTGCCACCACCGTTCTGGTTGCTGTAAAAGTTTGATCCTGGTTTGCAGACGGATCTCCATCAACCGTAGTATTAATGGCATTTGTTGCACCGTTTAATGGAAGGTTTCTTAACCTCGTAATTCCATTATTGTCTAATTTTTCAGTGGGTTCAATGGTATTTATCCCAACATTACCTGTACCTGTAACACGCATTCTTTCTTCACCAGCTGTATTTCCACCCACACTTGTTGAAAATAATAACGGTACTGGATTCGCAGTAAAACTACTACCTAACCTAACTTGTTCCGCGCCAGCACCTGTTGCCGTTAAATTAAGAGAACCACTAGGAAAAGACTGAATATCAAAACGATTATAAGTAGCACCAGAGCCCGAAGTAACATAGATATCTGCATCGTTAGTACCGTTTGCTTCAACTCCAATACGACCATTAGGATCAAAATAAATTTCTCTTTCTGGGGCAGCGAAGGTTAGACCTCTTCCACCCATAGTTACTACCCTGTTGCTTGTTAATGTACCATTGGCATTGTAAATATTGACGGGAGCTGCCGGACTCCAAGCCGTACCGTTCCAGGTCATTATATTACCTGCAGCTGTTCCCGGGGTTAAGCCCAAAGTGTACGGACTGGCAGTTGTTCCAGCACCAGCACGTGTTAGCCCCCCATTTGCTGTGGCATCAGTTACCTCATTGCCAATCACACCATCTACTTCGGCAACCAATCCAGAAGGGTTTGCCCACACGATTTTTCCTGATGCTGTCTGCGTCATCACCTGTCCTGCAGTTCCCGTATTTGTTGGGAACCAATACTCGCCCGTTTGTACAGCAGCGGCATCTCTGAAGTTAAAGCGTACCCCGTTTGTTTTTTGAACGAAAATCTCCGAACTGTTGTTAAGCGGGAAAGGATCGGCTGCGCCGTTAGTATTGGTATGTCTTAAGCGCAAACCGTCGTTCTGTAATGAAACTGTAGAACCAAAATTATCTGCAACATTATAACTCTCCAAACGAAATTCACCCGTATTTAGTGTTCTTGCTGTAGAAATCGAATTAGTACCGTTTACCGATGACATTTCTGATTGAATATCAGAAGCTGAAAATGTATTTGTTGTTGTTCCTGAAACACCTTGTAATAATGCTGCCAGATTATTGGCCGATGATATTCTATAATTAGTTGGTGACGAGAACCAATAGTGCATAGCTCCATTTGGATTAAGCGGAGAACCTACTTCTGTTCCAAGAGCTCCACCAGCAGCAGTAATTTCAGCCTTAAAATCACCTTTAACCTCCATTTTTTTGGTTGAAGCCGCTGTACTGAAATCGCCTACTGCCACATTACCTATCTGATAAATACTTTGGGAATTGGCTGTTGCCTTATTGGTCGTGGTTTGAACCTGCCAAGGTTCTACTGCCGACGAGGCAAATGGTACAGACTTCAATACGCCGTCTGCGCCGGCTACTATCAAATTATCTGTCGATGTACCTGCTTGTAATCCAGCGATGGCAAGCGTATTCGTCGCATCTGCAGTGATAACTGTTGGTTTTACCAATGGCCCACCGAGTTGAATATTATCTCCTGTTTTAGTCAGTCCATTGTTTGCCGTCACTGCAGCTGTTGTACCCGCAGGACCTTGTGGACCTTGTGGACCTTGTGGGCCTTGATCTCCAGCAGGCCCAACTGGGCCTGTTTCGCCTGCAGAGCCTTGAGGACCACGGATATTTCCGTTAAGTACCCAAGTGGTACCGTCGTAAACATATGTCTCGCCGGTAATGGTGTTGATATAGGTGTCACCGTCTGCTCCTGTACCCGTTGGAGCAGTTGCCCCACTCGTTACTGATGTACCGTTGGTTCCATTTGTACCTGCTGGACCTGGTGCGCCTGCTGGGCCTGGTGCGCCTGCTGGGCCCTGTAGACCTTGGGCTCCTTGGGGACCGCTGATATTTCCATTAAGTACCCAAGTGGTACCGTCGTAAACATACGTCTCGCCAGTAGTGGTGTTGATATACGTATCTCCGTTTGCACCTGTACCTATTGGAGCTGTTGCTCCACTCGTTACTGATGTGCCGTTCGTACCATTTGTACCTGCTGGACCTTGAGGGCCGTTGATATTGGTCCAGTTATTCGTCGTAGGGTCGTATACCCAAACTCCCGAATCATTATGTACAACAGTAATACCTTCGCCAGGTGCCCCAGGCGTGCCCGAACCCGGTGTACCCGGTGTACCAGAAGTACCCGGCATGCCCTGAACGCCCACGACGCCAGCATCTCCTTTATCTCCCTTATCTCCTTTTGGACCTAGGATATTGGTCCAGCTATTCGTCGTAGGGTCGTATACCCAAACTCCCGAATCATTATGTACAACAGTAAT
>JBEBQJ010000024.1:0-38481 GCA_040395455.1 Sphingobacterium yanglingense
CGATGATTATACCCTCTTTTTGGTTGTTTAAGTCAATACGATGACCATCAGACAGAATCAAGGTCGCCCGATTACCACCTGGCTCAATATCTATTGCTCTAGTTGGATTAGATTGGTATTCTTTGTTTTGATAGGTATAGAGGTAAAACCCTATCGTCAAAGCGAGCAAGGTCAATGCCGCAATTTGGACACTCCAGTGTGTATAAAATCGTCGCTTAGCACTGTTCTTAGGAGTATCTATCATTGCTCCGATTGTTGTGGCTATTCGCTCTCGAGCTCTCCTGAGTTCATTTTGGGTTTCTTCATTTTGTATAAATTCAGCAGATACAGGCTCCAATAAGGTGGATGCCACATCATCTTCCACCCATTGACGACATGCGTCGTCATGGATGTACCGCCAAAGGTATTCTATATCTTCAATAGAGGACTTTCCCTCACGGTACCTGTTTAATAGTTCTAGAAAGTGCTTTTGTTGATCCACAGTTTATCTTTTTATAGAGGAGACACTTAATATTTACCTTTCATCTGCTCTAAAAGATTTTTTGTGATTTTTTAATTACTAACTATTAAAGAAATAAGAAAGCAAGAGTAGGGACAGATAGTTTGATTTGTTTAGATATTCCTTTATAAATCGATTTGCTTTGACGATATGGTCATTTATCGTAGAGACAGAAATACCTAGTAGTTGGCTAATTTCATCATAACTTTTATTTTCGATTTTGCTGAGTTTATAGACATCACGTCTTTTTGGAGGTAATAGTTCAATTATGTATTGAATTGCCTGTTCCGTTTCTTTCGCTATTAGATCTTCTTCTACGTGTTGGTAGATATCGGTTTGGGTAAACGATAAATAGGCCTGTACCTGCTGTTCCGCAGAAAGGGATCGTATAAAATTATAGACCCGATACTTAGAAGCTACAAAAAGATATGCTGAAAATGAGCTATGTATTGTAATGCTTTCTCTTTTTTCCCACAGTTTTACGAATACATCCTGCAATAGCTCCTGAGCAATCTCTTTGTCTTTGATTAATTTTAAAATATTACCATAAATCCGGCCACTATACCTATTGTACAGAATATCAAAAGCTTCTTTATTCCCCTGTTTTAACAGCAGCATCAAAGTCGTGTCAGAATTTTGATTAAGCTCTTTCATTAAGTGGGGACTTAGCACTGGTATTTAATATGATGAAAATCAATGATATAATTCATTTCGGTTTACACAACAATCCATGCAAATATTCTATAAAGGGACTCGATTTTAAAGATACTTTTACTCCTTTCTTAATCCGTATTTAGATGTAGGGCTAATACAACTTAAAAACAAGAATCAAAAACACAAATAAAGGTATCCAGTTGATTATAAGCACCAAATAGTTATTGTCTGCTAATTTGGATATTACCCGTGTAGCTATTGCTGACTCGGATCATTAAAAACGGACGTGTTGTAAACATTTGGTTATCACCCTGTTTTAAATTGTAGGTCAGAATCAAATTATCATCCTTTCTTGATAAACGAAGAGCTTCAATATCGGTTTTATTCTGGGTATCGCCCAAGTCGATTACAATCGCGTATTCTTTGGAAAAGTCGATGGTAGTAGGTTTGCTTTTGGGGGCCATAGTGGCCGCGGTACCAAAGTAAGTATCGAACTCTTCTTGGCTACTGATTTTTAACGGTACTTTGGCTGTTACCGTATTCAGAATAAAATAATTTTCGACTGTGGCAAAAGGAATATCTGTTGCTTGTTGCTCTGTGGTCATTTTCTCAGTTTTATCCGATTTTGGTACTGTATTGCAGGCTGTAAGTGTCAAAAAAAGTGCGATAAAAATCTGTTGTTTCATATTTTTTATATTTTTCGTTGTGTGAATTAATTAATGTAGGCTATCACTTTGAATACTTTTGATTGCCGCTATACATTCCTCCTGAATAGTAGGCTGATGTAATGTTCGTCTCGAACAATACTAATTCGGCTTCGGTATCTGTCGTCAGTGTTATGCTCTCATCCCAAACATATAAAGACTCTCCAGCCCCTAATATGATATCGTTATTTACTTTGACCGTCCCCTGAAACACATACAATATACCCGCATAGTTTGGTTTGTGATCTAGGCTGTAAGACAAAGAAGCACCTCCATATAACTTTGCGTCGGATATGTATGTATCACTGCTAAGTTGTAATTTGGATTTTGTCTTATCCGGAGAAGCAATAAGACGCCATGCATTGACACTATGTATCGTTTCTAACTCGTCAAAGATAACTTCTGGATTGTTGTCTTGTTGTCCTGGGCGGATAAATATCTGTAGACCGTGAACATCTTCAAGGATAGCCTCCTCATGTTGAAACATACGTCCAGCTTTCATCAACATTAACCTACCTGGCGTAATATATTCTTCAAATCCCTCCGAGTCTGTATGTTTTACTTTACCAGACCGGAAATAAGAAAGTATATCATCGTTGATATGGGGATGCATTTTTATGACAGCTCCCGCATTGATAGAAGCATGATCTATACGGCCTATGCTGTAAAAACCCGTATCATCATTCGTAAGTATTAGCCCAGGATATAGTATCGAGATGTGAGCATTACCCTGTTTTATGGTATTGTCTATCTTTTTAAGCATTGTCAATTCACTAAGAAATATAATATATGAACAAATATACAGTCTAACTAAAAAACAAAAAGGGCAATTGGATATATTTATTGGTCAATAATCCCTTGTTGTCAAAACAATAAAGCAATTTTTTATTGTTCTAACTCATTGTGCATTTTAAATTATTGATGTTTCGTTGGGACAAATTTTTATTGATGTATTGAATTACTGTCAACGCTGGAATCTTCGTTAATATCCTGGTCTTAAATTTGTTTGTAATATGTCAACACATATTTTTGTAAATTGCTAACACTATTAATTTTGATTGATAGAATCTAAGCATTATTTACAAGACAGATGGCTACAGAAATTATTAATTACGACTTTAAATCTGGCCTGGCGCAAGAGATTGAGCTAGTCGATATCGGGGAGTTGTATAAAAGCAAAGGATAAAGCCAAGATCACCTTTCACCTGAATGATATTTTCAATACCGCCCGCGAAAGAGAATGGACCGAACGCAAAGGTGCCTTCGTCGATTTTTATCAGAAAAGACCTACACGCACTTTTGGTCTATCCTTTACCTATGTTCTGTCCAAGGATAAGAAAATTGAAGATAAGAAAATCGAGGAAAGTAATAAGGAAGCGAAAAGCAGGGCTAATTAGGAGGGGAGGTTCTATTTCCCTCTTTATTTCTATAAACTGGCTCATTCTTGTTGGTAATCTTCCCTTAAAACAGCTACGATTATTAATGTAGTTTTATAATTTAGGGACAATGAAAAAAAGTAAGTTTAGCGAATCACAGATCATCAAGATTTTATCACAAGAAAGAGTTTAATTTCAGTAATTAAATTCAACTTAGAAAACGATCATATATTTAACACTAAGATCCCAAAACACAGAGTTAAGGAACTTAGAGTAATCACCCAATAATACCTCCAACGCCAAAAACACAAAGGATTAATCTTGTGGATTCGGAATACTTCTTTATTCTCTTCGCTAGGATATCTTTCCAGGGCAAACCTTTCGGCGGTCCAGTCGCTAATCCAAGGTTGTAGCATATCAAAATACTGTATATAGGTGAATGATCCATTGGCGTTGGAATACCGTAAATGATCTCCATCTACTCTCTTCAATATCTCCGTATTGACAATCGGAAGATTGACAATGATAAAAGTTACAATAACCGTTATAATGATTGTTCGTTTCTTCATCTGAAAGCATTTTTTAATCGATCGACACTAAATATACTGATTACAGTCTGTACTAGATGGCGCTGGCATCCTACCTACCCCAATCTCCGCAGGCGGGTGTTCCTTTTGCAATTTCTTCAAAATAACATCCAAATTATCCAGAATTATAAAGCCGGTAGTATTATTAATCTGCCTGCTCTCGCGGGCGACCCTTTGCAAGGAATGTCAGAAATAGACTACCTCTAGCGACTACTTAAACAATAGCTTCTTGACCTTAAACTCTACATATGAAGGCAGCTCGGTTGATTTCGCCCAGGGGCCTGATGTAACGTATTTGGTTATATCAACTTTGAGGACATCCTCGTCCAACTCCCATTTGAATTTGGAAATCAATTCTACTATCTCGGCATCGGTAAATAATGATTTGGGGATATTGGTATAGCTAAACAGATCTTCTAGATATGTAGGTATATCCTTTATTTGACAGGCTCATGGTGGTAGGCACTGGGCGAACATCAAATACCTTTCCTTTGATACGTAGCTCCGCTAGGTAGACTGGTATGCCCTCGTCCCCGGTAGTGAGTTCTAATGGTGCTGTATCTACCAATACAATCTGAGCAGAGTCAACCAAACGGTTTTTATAATCTTGGCTGTAGCCTTTGTTGCTAATGAAAGCTATTATTGCTAGAAGTAACAGGTGTTTAATGCTATTCATATATGTGTTGTATTTGCTTTAACTTAATTACTGATTCCTATTTCTTAAATCGAATGCCCCTGCCCTCCTAGCTTTTGTCTCACCTAAAGTTATAAATGCATTTAGATTAATCGGCTTTCGAATTCACCCAAAAGTAACAATTATTGCTTGTTTTGCAAGAAAACATTGAATACCTTAGAAGAAAGTATTACCACTAATTAGGTAATACGGCAAACCGTATCAAGAACTTGAATAAGCGAGGTTATGAGGCATTCGTTTACACTCCCCAAATTCCCTGACGCTGTCCTAGAGATAGAGACATCTATATGGACAGGACGGACTAAACTATTTAAAGATGGTGTAGAGCTAGAGCGGTCTTCGGAAAAAGGAAAACCCTTCTTGGCCGAGTCCGACGCTGGAGAGACTATTAAAATATATCCTAAAGCGGCTATTATGGAGCTGACACCTCAGCTGGAAATAGATGGTATAAAGTATAGTACACAGGAAAAACTTCCTTGGTATCAAAATGTGGTGGCTCTCCTACCGATGCTATTGATATTTGTGGGTGGCGGATTGGGCGGTGGCATAGGTGCAGTAGGATCGATACTGAATCTTAAGACTTTCAAAGGTGATGGACCTACTACCACGAAATACCTAAAGGTGATAGGGATATCGATTCTCTCCTACGTGCTTTATGTGCTCGTGGCGTATTTACTAATCAAGATGTTGGAACGATAGGCTTACGTGCTCACTTACGGGAAACCGGAACTTATGGTGCTGCCTATTTGGTAAGTTTGCGAAAAGCAGTAATTAATCTAGTAAACTGGGATGAAATTTGGAATAACGAAACTAGTCATATTAATATTGACTGTATCTTTTTTTGCATGTTCGAGTGGTAAAAAAGATGAACCTGAACCTACAAATTCAACTGACTTTGTAGACGAACAGAAAAAATATGAAGAAATTTATGAATATACAGGCTGCAAAGTAAAAGATGCTCGGTCAATAGTTTATCTGAAGAAGACAACGGACACTGTCTCTAATGAAATCTACCTCCATGGATCCAGGACAAAGGACAGTAAAGAAATATTCTGGGTGTCAAAGTATAAGCCCGATGGGGACCTCATCTGGGAAATCAACCATAAAATGGATGGAAACCATGAGTCGACAGCGATGTTTTTTAATATACTAGATGCTGAAACAGCAGCGATGATGTATGTAACCGATCGTACTTCTGCCCTATCGTCTCAATACACTACGGAGACTAAACTTATTATTGTAAACACGAAAGAAGGAAAAATAAGTAAATCAATAGACTACGGGACTACAACTTATGCTACAATAAAACCTCTTATTAACACCTTCTTGGTATACAACACTGAACTGGAAAAAGGTGTCAATTCTCGGGCTGGTGGAGATGTATTTGTCTATGACAACAAAGGGAATAAGATGAATTACCCAACGTCGTCTATTCGAATCCCGGAAAGAGATGATGTAATTGTCAATGACACGCTATTTATTTCCCAAAAGCCATTTTCTATCGTTAGCCTATTCGGAGCTAAAAAATGGATATCGGATTACCAACTGGGGAAGGTAATTGCTTACACGGTCAAAGACGACGTTTTAGACTTACAGTATGCAATAGGCAATCAAAGAGATATAGTTCAATATGATTTGAAAGCGAACAAATTAATCATTGACTCTTCTCCTGGCTCTGGTAACCAAAATGTAGTATACGCTGAAATTGGCAAACAATATGCGGCTGCGGACGATCTGGACATCGTTCTTCACAAGATTGAGCTCAGCGATAACGACAAAGGAACAAAGTACTATAAAATTCAATACTCTCTATATAACAATACGACCACTGGTAAAATCACGGAGGGAACATTTAAAATAGTCAATCAAAACGGCAAGGAAATACAACAGTATGGTTTCTTTAGCTATATATTCCCAGGCGAATCTGTAACCAACAGGGTATATGAGTTTAAAGAATTATCCACTGAAAAGATGATATATATACAATATCAGCCCTCAGATGCGGTACCAGGTTCTACTAAACCGATATTAAGGTGGAAAATCCCTTCTTAATGGGATTTGTTTAGAGTTGATCGAGTTCAAAGACAAATATGAAAGATAAAACTACAGCTGCATTATTAGCTTTATTTTCAGGACGAGTGGCTTTACATAGATTCTACCAGTTGTAGATATAAGATTGAAGAGATTTGAGAAGCTTTATATTATTCATCGGCCTTATATATTCCTCGCTATGCTTTGCGCAGAGCGGAACAGCTATCAGACGGTGTATCGATGTTGTCAGATCTGACGATGGCAAGTATTATGCCTTGTATAGCGACAACACCTGGGAAGAAAGCACCTATGCCACAGCCGAGGTAATCAAAGCTGTAAATAATAAGAATAAACCACATACAAAGACTGCGTCAGCAGCAACGAATACGTATGGGATAGCAAGCTCCTCTCCTACTAGATCAACGACCTCTTCGAGCAAGACGTCCAGTAACTCGAGAAGCTATCAAAATAGTAGAACATCCAACACTAGAAAATCAACCTTAAGAACATATATCCGAGGCCCACGCGGTGGCTGCTACTACATCAACAGCAATGGCGGCAAGACGTATGTGGACAGGAGTATGTGTAATTGATCCACTCGATAACTTATTATAACTATATATGAAAATTGACTTCGTAAGAATAAAAAATTTCAGAAAACTGAAAAGTTGTAGAATCGATTTTTCCGATAAAGAAACAATATTTGTAGGAGCAAATAATAGTGGAAAAACGACCGCTATGGACGCATTAATAGCTTTTTTAAAAACAGAAGTTTTCAAAACACAAGACTTCACAATTACAAATTGGACCGAATTAAATATAATTGCTGAAAACTGGATTAATGCAGAGGTGCTTAAAGAAGAAGACAAAAGTATCAAACTACTTGACCCCTACTTACCTTCTTTGGATTTATGGTTTAATGTTGACGTTTCTGAACTGAGGTATATAAGTCACATAATTCCGACACTTGATTGGAATGGTGGTTTAATAGGACTAAGACTTATGTTACGGCCTAAAAATATAGAACTATTAATAGAAGAATACATTCTTGCAAGAAAAAAGGTTACAGATTTAAATACAAAAACGGGTAAAAATGTAGAACTTTGGCCTACAAATTTTTGGCAGTTTTGTGATAAAAAACTAAAGGATTTATTTGAAGTAAAATCATATCTCTTGGATCCTGAAAAACATAAAAAAGATCAAGAGTTGTCTGACCAAAGCGTCGAACTTGAAGGTAACCCTTTAAATGGATTAATAAAAATTCATACGATCAATGCTCAACGTGGATTTAGTGATGCAAATTCAGACAATCCTGAATCTAATAATACCAAATCGTTGTCTTCCCAACTTCGCTCCTATTATGATAAACATTTGAGCCCATCAATTGATCCTAGTGAACAAGATCTAGAGGCACTTGAGAAGTTGAACGATGCACAAATCACTTTTGACAACAACTTGACTTCAAGTTTTGAAGCGCCCCTTCAAGAACTAAGTGATTTAAATTATCCAGGTTTTGGAAATCCTCAAATAACTTTGTCCTCTCTTATAAAAGCAACGGATGGATTGGAGCACGATTCTGCAGTTAGATACAATTTGGCAGGGGGGCTCACTTTGCCAGAAAAATACAATGGATTAGGCTATCAAAATTTAATTTCTATTGTTTTCAAACTAATTCGATACCGCGATGAATGGATGATGAAAGGTAAAAGCATAGCAGAAAATGACAATGTGATAGAGCCGATACATTTAGTATTAATTGAAGAACCCGAAGCCCATCTACACGCACAAGTACAACAAGTTTTTATAAAAAAAGCATATGATATTTTAAGGGCACATGACAATTTAGGGGTTAAGAAGGATTTTACGACTCAACTTATAATTAGTACACACTCTAGTTACATCGCTCATCAAAAGTTTGAGAGTTTAAGATATTTTAAAAGAAATATCTCTGCGACTATTACTCCCACGTCTGAAGTCTTGAGCATGAAATCAGTATTCGATTCTACTATACCAATAGAAAAAGAAACTGAAAAATTCGTAATTAGGTATTTAAACACAACCCATAACGATTTATTCTTTGCTGATGCGACTATTCTAGTTGAAGGGCCAGCAGAAAGGATGTTAATTCCCCATTTTATTAAACATCATCATGAAATACTTGATAGTAGCTACATAACAATTTTAGAAATTGGAGGGAGTCATGCACATAGATTAAAGCCGCTTATTGAAAAATTAGGTTTAGCCACTCTGATAATTACAGATTTAGATTCCCAAGAAGAATACACAGACTCTTCGACAAATCCGCCAAAAGAAAGACACAAAAAATGTCAACCAAAATTAGGAAAAAATCTAAGTACAAATAATGATACTCTAAAAAATTGGAACCCAAAACTAACAGAAGTTGATAACCTAATTAAATTAAAGTTTGAAGAAAAGCTATTAGCAGATTATCCTATCAGGGTTGCGTATCAAACAGAAATCAAAGTATCTGAAACAAAAGTATATCCTTATACATTCGAAGATGCCTTAGTGCTAGAAAATATTGAAAAATTTAGATCGATTCCTGCTACATCTGGATTATTAAAAAAAATGGTCGATGCTGCTAAGGAAAATGATATAAAAACTTCTGCGGAAAAAGCTTATGATGCTATAAATAGTACTAGTGCGAAAAAAGCTGAATTTGCACTCGATGTTCTATATTTTAACGATCCAGAAGAGTTAAAAGTACCACTCTATATTAAAGAGGGATTAAATTGGTTAGAAGATGTTTTAAAACCAGTAAAAAACATCACTGAGTCTAAAGAATCGACAAAATGATTGCAGAAAATAATGATATTGACAAACAAGTTGATGAAGATATTTTCAACTGTTTAAATCCAAATTATCCTAAAAGTTTCTTTCTTTTTGCTGGAGCTGGCTCTGGCAAAACACGGACTCTGGTAAACGTATTAACTAAATTTAAAGAAACTTATGGACAAGACTATAAACTACGTCGTAAAAAAATTGCAATTATAACTTATACAAATGCTGCTGCCGATGAAATTAATCATAGATTATCTTACGATTCAATTTTTGAAGTAAGCACAATACATAGTTTTTGCTGGGAGCTGATTAAAAACTTTACAACAGATATAAAAAACTGGGTAAAAAAAGACACAGAAGAATCTGTAAAAGAACTTGAAGACAAGCTTTCGAGAGCCCGCGACTCCAATAATAAAACAGCTATTTCGAATAGAAAGAAATTAGAATCTAAAAATAAGAGGTTGCTTGCACTACCATTAATAAATAAATTTGTATACAATCCTAATGGAGATAATTATACTAAAGCCTCATTAAACCACTCAGAAGTTATATCTATCACTTGTTACTTTTTAAATGAAAAGGATCTATTCAACCAAATTTTGACAAATAAATATCCTATTGTTTTAATCGATGAAAGCCAAGACACAAAAAAAGATTTAATTGAAGCGTTATTTAAGGTTCAAGCTGATTATAAAGATTCATTTTCACTAGGCCTATTTGGCGATACTATGCAACGTATTTATAGCGATGGCAAGGAAAAACTTGGTCAAGATTTACCTGATGATTGGTTAAAACCGGTTAAGAAAATGAATCATCGATCAAAATCTAGGATTATTGAATTAAATAATAAAATTAGAGAAGATATTGACGGTCAAAGACAATTAGCTCGTATTGAAAACTCAGGGGGTATCGTTCGCTTTTTTATTGCTTCAAGAGATGATGATAAGCAGGCGATAGAGAGGAAAATACAAGAGAGAATGGCTAAAATCACTTTTGACAAAAAATGGAAACAAAATAATTACCTCAAAACACTAACACTAGAGCATCACATGGCCGCTGTAAGAATGGGGTTTAATAATTTTTTTTATCCTTTGTACGGAATTGATAAGTTAAAACAGGGCTTGTTAGAAGGAAGCTTATCTTCCATTAATTTCTTTACAAGAATAATTTTACCGTTGTGTAATGCTAAGAATGAAGATAATAAATTCGAAATTTCGAACATCGTAAAGCAAAACTCACCTTTATTTGACAAAAAACTTATCACAGAAACTTCTGATAAAAAAGCTATTCTTAATCGAGCTAAAACAAGTATTGACAGTTTATTAAAACTATGGGATAATAATCAATATCCAAAACTGATTGATGTATTACTGGAAGTTAGCAAATCAGGAATATTTGTTATTCCAAATGATTTAAAAACATCTATCGAGAGAACAAAAAGCAAAAGTGATGATAATGATGATGACGATGATGTATTATCTGCTTGGGACTTAGCTTTAAATGCTTCATTTGCTGAAATTATACACTACAACAATTACATATCAGAGAATTCAAACTTTAGTACACATCAAGGTGTGAAAGGTTTAGAATATGATAGAGTTTTGGTAATTATTGACGATGAAGAGTCTAAGGGTTTTATGTTTAGCTACGATAAACTATTTGGCTTAAAATCATTATCCGATTCTGACAATAAAAATATTAAGGAAGGAAAAGAAACAGGAATAGACCGTACCTCCAGACTCTTTTATGTTGCCTGTAGTCGAGCGAAGGAAAGCCTAGCTATTGCTGCATATACTGACGCTCCCTTTTTTTTATAAACTATTTTATTTAATTTCGTATGTTTTACTAAAGATTAAATAGAAATTATAAAAGAAAACGACTAGAAACTCTAGTAATTGAATCTTATAGTTTGCAAGAAAACACACTATCTATGACTTTTTTAAACTAGAAAACAAGGAGAATAAATTGAAGACATACGCACAATATAGTGATGATATATCATCGGAAGAGTTTTACGATGGCATGGTTGGTTTTGGACTTTTTGCAGAAAAAATTCCGAGTTTTCTAACTAGTGAAAACTTTCTAGATTATACTAAAAACCTAACACTGCCTCTAAAAATGCCTCCCAAGGATTACATCCGCTATTCTAGCATGAGAAACACAAATGTTCCGAGATCATTAGCGATACCTGAACCACTTTCATATGCTAACCAATGCTATTGCCTATCTCAAAACTGGCTATTAATCCAAGAGCATTTTAGGAATAAAACATCAAGACATGTTTATAAAGTAAGTAGAATACACTTAAGAAAACTATTTAGCAAGCAGGCTCTCTTTGAAATGAATTATAAAAACTTCAGAACTGACGGAGAACCTGAACAAGATATAATAATTAAAAGTAGATATGTTGCTGAAGCTGATATATCCACTTGTTTCCCTAGCATTTATAGTCATTCTATATCATGGTCTTTGGTTGGGAAAGCAACAGCTAAAGCTACTTCTAAGCCAACAGAAGCAAATGTCTCCCTGTGGTATAACCAGCTAGATTATTATACTCGAAACATGAAATTTGGAGAGACTAATGGCTTATTAATAGGACCTCACACTTCAAATCTAATAGCCGAAGTAATCTTGACATCGGTGGATGAAAAGCTGAATAATAAAGGGTTTAAATATGTTAGAAATATAGATGATTATACATGCTATGCTGAAACCCATGAAGAAGCTGAGAATTTCATAATCAAGCTCTCTGATGAGCTTGCAAAATATGAACTCTCTTTGAATAGTAAGAAAACAAAAATCCTATCGTTGCCAAAGGCTAATGTTAGAAACTGGGTTCCAAAACTGAATCATTTCAACTTCACTAACACCTATGACGTTGATGGCAAAACAGCGATTAGAGTTAAAGAATTAAAAGGCTTTCTAGATTTTGCTCTGGAACTCATGGTTGAAAACAACTATGACGCTGCGATACTAAACTATACAATTAAGACACTCTCGAATAAACATCTTGGGGTAAATGCTAAACAATACTATTTTAAGCAGCTACATCATCTTGTATTACTATACCCCTACCTAGTAAACCTATTAGAGGAAAAGGTATTCGCTCCCCATTCAACTCCAACAAGCATTATTAGGGAAATTGCAAATAACCTCTTTGAGTTAGGCATCAATAAACGATTATACGAAGCTTGTTCATATGCATTACACTGGGCGCTAAAATACAATTTTGAAATAAACGATAACGATTCAAAGAATAAGGCGATAGAAAGCAATGATTGTATTTTCATGCTGATTTCTTATCTATATGATAAGAAAAATAAAGGACCAAGTTATCTGAGAGAATATAAAGATCATGCAAAAGCACTAAAAGCAACAGATCTTGATAGATACTGGCTTTTTATTTATGAGGTGCTTCCATGGACAGAGCTTTCTGATCATTTAAGAGCTATGAAAAGAAATGGCATTTCATTTATTGTGGATGGGTATTAATTAATAAGCAGAAAAATAAAATGACTAAAGTCCTTTCAAAGTGGTATATTTCGTTGGTAATATTTCCGATACTCATTACCTATCTTACGAATCATTTTTCCCTTCCCCTACTGTTTAGTGATTGGAAGCTGTCTATCATTTTCTCTCTGATCATAGTCATAGTAATATTGGCAATTGAACTAAAAATACAGCGAGATGATAATAAATCCAATGAGATCATTAAAAGGTCAGATACAGAAACCATAAGAAGATTATTGGGGTTTCTTAATCTGAAACTGGTTCAAGAAGAAGTATTACGTAACGAATCATGGAACGGACACCCTCATGAAGCAATCGGGAGTATAATAGCGTATCAGCATGGGAGTAGACTATTGGAGAATAAAGTAATAGACAGAAAGGTGTGTACTCGCTTTGATAACTTCAACGATAAACTGAAGGCGTTTACGGACTTTTCCTCATTTCATATGCATGGTTCGCCCCATCCGGATTTTCTCATCCCTTTCAAAGATCCTGACAATAGAGATAAAGGCTGGGAAGATTCTAAAAAAATAGATAAGTTGGCTCAAGACGTTTACGAAGAGTTAGAAATTTTAATTGCCTACTTAAAAAGGATGGGATATTGGGAATGATATTATCAATTAATATTTTTTATAAAAAATAGATGAGTATGCTCAACGAAGAGAAATATCACGGTGAAATATGGTTTCCGGACTACTATGATGATAGATGTTTTTGTGTCCTTTCCTATAAAAATGGGCAGGTATTTTTAGAAACAAATCTGGGGGTACCTGAAATAGCTTATGTAAATAAACATATAAAAATATTAGGGCTTTTCACGGGAGTAGGATACCTAACTTTCCTTGATTGTAAGGTTAGACAATCTTCTAGAGGTGTTGTTTCAAGTTATACATACAAAGCAAGGTATACCTTTGTTCATTCTGAAGAATTCTACGTCCCAGAATTGACCACGAAAAGCTTTAGTATTTCGTACAATGGATTATTAGACTGGAGAAGATTGGAATCGTGTTTTGTAGCAAAAGAGCAGATTATAAATTATGGAAGAGAGGAATCTCATGTCTTCGAAATTGGCCCAAAAGATCTCTCCATAGAAATGCTTTTTTTCTCAAGATTGAATTTTGATAAAAATAAGACTATAGCGCAAGACTACAGTAAGATAAGGTTAAATTATAATATTGACGTGACGCTTGGGAGAGCAATAGACGATTATGAAATATTCCAAAAACTTATACAATTTCTAACGGGTAATGCTCCTCGCTTCAATTCTTTTGATTACTTGTGCCCCACCAGTAATAAGTGGGGAACGGTATACTTTGAAGATAATGGTTACAAAGAACTTAAAACCGGTTACTTCTTGATTGATTTTAGGGATATTGTAGAATATCTTCCCACCCTAATTAATTTACTATATACAGATGAAAAGTTTCTCTTTTGTCTAGACAGGTTATTAGATAATCACATAGATGGACGACTTAGCCATAGTAAAAGGTTCACAAACTCTATTTCTACTTTCGAAGGTTTTCATAAATTATATTCTTCACGAAAGAATTCAAAGCTTAACTTTTTCTTAGAGGAACAGAAGGACTTGATTATTAAAATCATGAAAATTGAAGAATCTAAATTCAAGGATTTCGCGAGCAAAGTCGTACGTTCAAGATCGTATCACGTACACGCGAACATAGATGACTATGGATCAACAAATATTTTCTCCGACTTTGAACTTCTCTACATAAGTTTTGCCTTGGATGTAATCATAGCGATTCGTTTACTTGAACACACTCACGTGTCCTCAACTATAATAGATAATATAATCTATCATGGTAAGATGACCTATAGTGGCTTGCAAAGCCTTAATCGAGAACTAAGGCGAGACTCCATTCGTGAGTGGCAATCTAGCTAATCTTATTACACCTATCAACTATCATAATACAGGAAACCTCTTTAGAGAGCCCGTGCTCTATCAAGTAAAGAAATACGGTGAGTACGATGAACGTCTCAATCTATCATGTTATCAATATCCAACCTTGGGCAGGTTAAGGTACTACAAGGCGCTTTGCTGCTAAATTCGCTAAAGTATATCTAAAAACGCCCTAAGTTCATTTTCCAAATTAAAAACTGAGGAAACTCTTTTAAACTCTACACCATTTTTATAAAAAATAGTTGTTACACCTGATAACAGCCCATAACTGCTTACAACTTCACCTTCCTCAGCATTTTCGATTTTAAGTATTGCGATTTTCATCTTGTCGTTTATAGGGAAATCTGATGGTAGTTTTGAAATCTGAGCCTCCATCATTTTTGCAGGGCCGCTCCAAGAGAAACTAAACAAAACCATAAAATTTTGTTCTCTCTGCTTAAAAGCTTCCAAATCTGACACTTTAGTAAATGTAACATACTGCGGGTTACTACTTCCTCCTTCAGATGGATTTGTTGGCGATGCATTTCCGTATCGTATACTCTTTAAAATCTCTCGCATGTTCGATTCTTTATTATCTGAGAGCGTGCTTCTCTCAAAGTAAACAGTACCTACAAAAGCCTCCTTCGAAAAAGCGGGGTCACTAATAAGATAGTCGTACACAACGTATGTAGGTGAACTAACAGTAGACAGAAAAAATGCGCCTTGTACAGAGTCCGTACTGAAATATTTTATTACTGATGTATAATCTGAATCATACATTTCGTGATAGTACTCAGCAAGTTCTGCAAAACTATTGGCTCTAAGTATTTTGGTTTCGTCTACCTCGTCTTCTTCAAATCCAGGAGGAATCATTTTCATTGTCAGTAATACTTTTTCACGATTGATTGTATAAAATTCATAAAATGTCCCGACTAATGGAATTAAATTTTTGTCCTCCTCGAACAGCGCATCAACATTTGCGCCGACGCTTTTTAGCTTACTTGCAATATGACTCCTACGACCAATTGCATTACCTTCGGTAATATATTTACTAGTTATGTATCGATAAGGCAAAATAGAAGGATTGACAGCCTTTGAATCGGAAAAACCGGTTTGCGCGAGAGAATATGACCCAAAAACAGAGAGATTAATTATCAGTAGTTTTATTAAATTTTTCATGGACAATTTGTTATAATAGTTGAATAAGAGCCGCTATTTGAAGTTTTGCATTGTTTTAACTTGTCGGTGTTTTTTCTTTTTAAGTCCTTCAGTGATATTTCGGTTATAAATATACTATTATTAGACTGTTGAAGTAACGCTTGGATATGCCAAGAATCAGTTTTTGTTAATTCATTACCATATGCATCCTGAGAAATCAGGACTCTAGTCTTGAAATCATCTCTGATTTTAGCTTTATTTGTAAGATACTCATTTTGAACCTTTATAAACTCTTCGCTATTTCTAATCGTAACTATATATGCTTTTGACCGTGTAACTATAACGCTAACGAAACCTTCAACATAATCTTTGTACGCTTCAAAGTCACTTAAATATACCCGCTCTAAGTTCAATTGTCCATAAATATCAGAAGGACTAGGAGGAGAATTCTTAGGGTGGTTATGCAAAAAACCGAAGGTATAGCCGTCAGTATAATTCCAACTTAATCTTGGATTTATTTGACTTCCTAGTCCTTCTAGTAAATTTGAAAATTGAAAAGAAGATTGATCCAACCGTGATTTCTTAAGTTGATATCCGAATTCTCGATCTCTTTTCTTAGACAAGATTTCTATTCTATCTATCAAAGCATCATCATTTAAAAAAGATTTTACATTCTTATAATTACGACACTCAGTCTTATTGATTATTGGCCTATGCGCTATTACATGGTCGTAATCCGGCGGAAAAGGATCCGTTATCTTTTTTCCCCAATCTGAGGGATCCATATAAGTAAGGAATTTCAACAAGTATTGTTGAGCCATGATACGATGGTTTTCACAACTTAGGAGTCGGCCTTCATTTTCAAGAAATGTCTTCGGAAAAATAACCCGAATTAAGTGATAATAGGCTACTTCTAAATATGAGTATTTTTCATTATAAGCACGCAATATATAATATGTTAAACTCATTCGACTCCCCTCATCACGATATGCTGTTTTCGTTTCAAGTATGTCTATTTGACTGCTTGTACCACGTTTTACATGCCCCTCAATCATAGCAACAAAGCCAATAGATACCTGACAATAGTTAACAACGACTTCATCTATGCTATTGTTTTTCAAAGACACTGTAGTATTCCTAACATAATAGTTATAGAGTTTATCCATTGTTTCCACGTCAACAAGGCTGTTATTTATTTCTTGATAATTTTCTTTATATAAACTATCAATCTCCTCATCCGATAGCGTAGAAAAATGCTCGGCTCTTATTAGCTTCTGAGCCTTAAATATCGGTTGGAAATATTTATCAAGCAATGGGAAAAGATCCCCATCCTTTCTTTCTGCTACTTCTTTGTTTATTTTCTGAATCAAATAAGGAAGCCATTTTCCATTGTACGTTTGTCCAAAGTCTATGACTTCTTGTTTTGCAGACTTCGATTCAATCAAAGGAGTGTCTTTCTTACAGCTTATTAGCATTATAGCTAATAATAAAAGGGCTACTTTTCTCATTATAAAACATTAATATAATCTAAGTGATCTAACTAATTAGACGAAGAAGCACAGGTTCGGTATTTTTCTCAATCTATTGTAGCGGCAAAAGTACTTTATTCTGATTTTTAAGATTACGGGAACCCGTAATAAGCTGTGTTATATTATTATTAAAATTGAGCGCATTGTAAGTCACCTTGTAAATAAAACCCAAAACAATTGATTACATGGGGGTTATAGTTGGTGGTATTCTCGAGGCCATGAGGTCTCTCCTACTAGCCACGATTAAGGCTTATTGGCTTATCATCTCTCGGAATAAGAGACGTAAGTGTATATTCAGACATAGTTGCTCTAGGTTTGTATTTGACGTGACGCGTCGCGAGGGGTTTATGGCTGGTAGCAGGGCATTGCTATTCCGCATGAGCAACTGTAACGGCCACTTTGATATCATCACGGATTATGGCAGTGGAGAGCGGAAGATGTATCTAAAGGGCGGTGTGGTGATTGGGCAGATGGAGATCGCGGAGAGGTTGTTGTAAGTTAATTTTACTATCATGAATAATTACATTTTAAAAATATCAATTCTATCTATGATATTTCTATGGACTTTCACCACCTATGGGCAGTCCAAAAGACTGATAATGGGAGTTAACAAAGGAAAAGACATCCAATTCTATGTTGAGGAATTTACTCCTAGAAAAGAATCTAAATCTATCTTAGTGAAAACTGCCACATCAAACAGCAAATTATCTGTGACGAAAGACGATGATAAGCGGAAAACCATTGAAGGAGCATATCTTGAAGACAGACATTTGGTCCCGTCAATAGTCAACTCTACACTTGCACAAAAAGTGCCTGAGTTTAAAAAACTGAAGACAAATATTATCATAAGAATGTATCCGAATTATGATGGTACTTTAAAAAGCGTAGAATATGTAATGGATAAAAATCTTGCTATTTCTGTTGATGAGCTTGAAAGTATTTCAAAGAAAATACTTGAACAGGTTCATATAAAATTTCCGGAAAAAGTAGATCGTAATATCCTTATAGCACCATTTGTTCAAAACGTACGCTTTAGATAAATGAGACTAATCCAAAGGTGTGATGCGGCAATTATTATAGTAACTGTCGCATTACTCCTTTTCATTAATAATAAAGCCTCCTGTCTAACACAGCTAATTTAGTAATTTTAAGTTGTTCGAAATATAGAGAACTTTACCCTCTAAGGGAAGTATTTTATCCAAATGAGTGCTCACTGGAGCACTATCTTACAACACTATATGGTCAGGAACCATCCGTATCCCCTACTCCCTCCCGCAATAAGCCAACGGCAGAAGGTCAATACAAAAGCATATAGAGCACACGAAAAAAACGGAATCCTGCTAAAGTAGGCTCACCCAACATCAGATGGTGGGTCGTTGTGGTCATCATAGCGGTATTATGGTATTGGTTCTCGAGGGGCTGAGATGGAGGTGAGGCTACAATTTGCTAAAATCCAAATTCCAATCCATCATTACAAATGATAGTTGTAAATGTCTGTTCTTTGGACTTTTAAAGTCAAACCTGAAATCATTCGTAAGTTTTCTGTCCATATTAGATAAATCCTGCACCGTCAATATTGTATTGTGAGGTAATATATAGGACCTAAAATATATTTCACCAGTCGGTTTAGCTAAAAAAAGAATGGATATTTTTTCCTTTCGCTGTTTAAGACTATCCACTTTTCCTTTTGGCAAAGTATTTAAAACCAATTGCTGCCATGCTGTTCGGTTTGTAGCATAGACACCGATATCATAGGAATATAGGCCATCTATAATCTCTTTATTGTCTGGGATATGAGGTTTATTTTTAAGACTTAAAATCAAATTTGATTTATCCGAGCTTAATGTCACTTTATAAATTGAGTTGTTTATGCTATGTTCTCCTACCGTTATCTTCTGAGCAAAACTTGTCTGTAAGGACAAAACAAGTGAAACGACAGTGAGGACTATTATAATATGTTTTTTCATTACTCTATTCATTTAAATGAAATACTCTCTACTAGTTTCTCTATAAACTTCTGCGCCTCGCCGATCTTGCCTTCGGGAGCATATACCGTACCCATGATAGAGTACGTGTCATTTTCGAGATCGTAATACAATCGTTGACTTTTCTTAGAGTATGATATCATTATCTTATGTGTACCTAAATCCTTATACATTAGGTGCCAGTACTCTGGTTCGGAACTATTTTTTAAATACAAATAGTTGGAATAGATACCTGGGTACTTATTTTTGCGGAGGACTGACAATTCAGAACAACTAAATGAGATCATCATACTATCAACCATGTAATACTCTCCGCGCAGTTGGGATAAAGCCTTTTTAAATTCATCCCCTTCAATTTCTTGGAGTTTTATGAAGGCTTCCTCTAGAGAAATTTGTGTTTTTGGATTCAGATATTTGCTCGTGGCGGCCTGAGAGAAAGGAAGAAAATCTTCTCCTTGTATATAGGTCTGCGCATGCCCTAATATGGGCAGACGGAGTAGCAGGAGCGTAATGTATACATGGATTGTTTTCATATTTAATGTAATGATGTCGCTTTGTAAGATTTTCCATAAACTTATCAGCCAAACGACTGCCTCAAGCGCAAATGTAACATATCAATCTTAAGGAGCCAATTTGGCCCCCAGCTAGCGCCCCCTGTACAAAGAGTGCTTTTAGTTCCTTATCCACTTGATGCCAATCTATGCAATACCCAAGCAACAGCGCTAGCTACGAATAGTGATGCAATAAATACAAAATTGATGACATCTAATGGATCTAAAATGCTGGCTAGCATCACGAGTGCAGCACTGACTATAAACACAACCTTGATCATCTTATGTGTAGGTAATATAGGCTGTGATGAGAAGTAGCAAACAATAACATACAGCAGATACAAGGCCAGTACTGGTGCTCCAAGCAAAAGGAGAAGGTAGTTAGACATACCGTAGTCTCCGCCAGGCAACCTCAGCCAACGGATTAATAGTCCGCAATAGAAAAAGGCCTGCAAGTAGATCAGTATGATATGACCGCAGGTACTTAGGAATCGGGATAGCATATCTGTAAAATCAAATGGACACCTAAAAACTAAACAATATACTTCTAGTTTACCTCACTAGACAATGTACTAAAATAAAGCTGTTGTCGCCACAAATCTCTATTTCCAACTATAATCAAGTTTTTCTTTGCTCTGGTCACTGCAACATTCACTAAATTAGGCTTCTGAGAAGCCCACTTTCGGGCGCCGCCTCCATTTTGATCCGTCCCCAAAACAAAAACAACAGTTTTAGCTTCTTTACCTTGGAACGTGTGCACTGTTCCGCATTTGACATGAGGATATAGAATGCTGTTAAAATGCCGGCTGCAATGATCGGCCACATTCTTAAAAGGACTGATGATATACACATCATCCCTGCCGATTGCTTGCCCATTGGTATTTAAGAAGCTTTCGATAGCGGCTATCTCCTCTAGGATAACGTGTTTATTCAATGCTGATTGGTCACTTTTAACATCTATCCATTGGGTTTGAATGACATTTGCTGACTCTGCACCATCCGTCTTGAGCCCTGGAAACAATACCATCTGATTATTATAAGCAATACTATTGGATATAGAAAACATGGGTTCGACACAACGACGATGAACGCGCAAAGGGAATCCGGTCCATACAGACGTGTCTTTGTAATCTATAATCGCTGTCCCTTGTTTACTTGTGCGGTCTGCTAATTGCTGTAGTGAGCTGACATAGGGGGACCAAAGCGAATCAACCTTGTACTCTTCTCTCAGCTTTTCGACTAAACTAGGTGGTATAGTAACGACTGGCTCTATCTGTAGTGGGTCTCCAATCACTACAGCGCGCTTTGAACGCTGCAAGACTCCAACAGCGGATTGTGGTACGGCCTGCCCCGCTTCATCAATCAATGTCCATCCCAATTTTAAGTCGAAAGGAAATTGCTTCGAAATAGAAGCCAGTGTTGTGGAGACAACTGGCACGCAAATAAAAAAGCTATCCCAAAGGTGTTGCATCATGGAAGTATCCTTATCCGGTCCTGTAGCTAAACATCCCATATAAGTACGAATATTCTTCGAAATAATACCTTCATTGATTTTTATAGTCAACTCATGGATACGAAGGGCGCTCAGGAAAATATCAGATTGAATTTTCACCACCTTAGCTGAATAGAAAGGCATACTGAGATGCAAATCTTCCATTGACTCATCGTCAAACCGCTCATCAGGCAGATTATTGATTTCAATCCCGTACTTCTCTGAAAGCGTCTCTTTCTTCTGTTCAAGGTCCGAGAAATACTGTTGGGGTTTTGATTTCTGTTTTCCAATAGCTTGTTGCCGTTCTGTTAATTTTGTAATTTCTTTCTTTATTTGCCTCACCTCACCTTGATCAATGCTAATAGTTTGATTTATTTCTAACAGCTCCTGCAATGGTAGCTGATAGGATTTGTTCCATTCCTTATAAAGGCTAGTTCTAAAAAGCTTATGTATAAAGAATAGTGATGGTTGGACGGTCTTTAGGTGACTGAGAGTTTCCTGTACGCGAGTTCTGTCATCAAAGAGTTCATCGAGTGCCGCACTTTTTAAATTAAACAACAATTTCCTACTGGAAAGCTCCTCGTCAATTTCACGCTCTGTCTTAGTTAGCTCATGCAACAACGATAGATTTTCACCAAATTGGTGTAACAGGTCAAAATATGATTCTGCAAGATTCTTGAAACTGTCAAATTCCCTCTTCAGCGCTCTATAATTTGCTTCTTCTTCTTTAAACAGTGTCAGATAATACAAGTTGTCTTCTTTATTTTTTTGACGTACTACGTCTCGCAAAAATGAAGAAAATCCACTCTGGAGTTTCCCTTTTTTATCATCATTCCAAAAGTTATCAATAAACTGATATCGGTTCTTAGCGTTGCCCAACACAGCGGCAAGTGTGCCCCAGTTAGTCTGACCTGTCACTAACCGTTCTGCAATCTCAGGAAAATATCCAAAGCCGAGAGTGTCCACATAAGATTTCTCTTCTCGTTTGGGCAGCTCCTTGGATATATTTTCGACAGCCGTATTGTTGTTGCTTGTCACAACGATTCCAAATTCACCGAGGAAACGGCTATCTAACTCATGGTAGTAATTGACAAATGAGGATGATTTGGATATGACTTTCTTCGCTTTTTCATTAAATATTTTTGAAACGCCCACTTCCAATATCAAATCTGCACGTCGAACAATGACATTGGCAATAACTTCTTTTAACAAGGTTGTCTTCCCTGTCCCTGGCGGGCCATTTACACTAAAAATACCTCCTGCCTGTAGATTATGAAGTATATTCTGTACGGCTCCTTGTTGAGCATGGTACAGATTATAATTCAACGAATTGGGCCATCTCCCAACACTCAAGTATTTGGGATTTATTACCTCTAGAAACGCTCCGCGATTATTTAATATATCAATCCGCTTCGATTTATCTACCTGACTGGACAATAACGTTGACACAATGGAACTTACCTGCTCCTCTTTCAATTCTAATACTTTATTTAGATCGTCGAGATAAAAGCTATTCAGAAAAGGTGGATCAACATTTCTGTCCTTTTTCACTTCTCTTACATTAAGATATACTGCAATCTCTTCGTCAAACCAGAAAGAGGTCAATTTTTTTATTTCTTCAATCTCCTCCTGTAAGCGTGCATGAGTGAATGGTCCAGAAACAAACTCGCTTTCATCTTCCAAAAAATCGTGTTCTTTTAGGATTTTATTTCTATGAAAGAAATCATCATCTTGATCTTTGATCAACTTATTGACCTGGTCTAACGATTTACTTTGTTTGAGCAACTGAACGCCGAATATGTACGATGGCAAAAGGTAGCCAAACTCTTTGACTGTTCCCTGCTGAGAAAGGGTGATACTGCACAACAATGTCTGACCATTGATAAAATCATAGTCTTCGTCTTTCAATCTCGCTTCCACTGAGAAATAGCTATCGATAGTTTTAAAGACTTTCTTTTTACTGACCGTCCCCAAAACTAAGGTGTAAAGGAACTCATGATCTGCTTTTGGTGAGACCGCACCTCTTAACCAGGGTTCCTTCTTAGTGAAATCTACTTTTGAGTAACGATCGTTCTCCGATTGTCCCATTGTAAAATCTGGTAGGTTAAATACCTCTATCGATCTCCAATATTTTATGATTGATTGCAAATGCTCTTTTTCTCTCATAATACGCTTTAAGTATCTTTACTTATGGTTATAAACTAATCTAACGAATACTTTCTCTAGCACCTAGCTTCTAGTAGCCAGTTAATGTAGTTGGAATATGTATATACCAAAAATAACAATTCCTTCTTGCAATACAACAAAACATTGAATACCTTAGAAGAAAGTATTACCACCAATTAGGTAATATCTCGAACCGTATCAAGAACTTGAATAAGCGAGGTTATGAAGCATTCATTTACACTTCCCCAATTCTCTGGCGCTGTCCTAGAAATAGAGACGTCTATATGGACGGGACGGACTAAACTATTTAAAGATGGTGTAGAGCTGGAGCGCTCTTCGGAAAAAGGAAAACCCTTCTTGACCGAGTCCGACGCTGTAGAAACTATTAAAATATATCCTAAAGCGACTATTACGGAACTGACACCTCGGCTGGAGATAGAGGGTATAAAGTATAGTACACAGGAAAAACTTCCTTGGTATCAGAATGTGGTGGCTCTCCTACCGATGCTATTGATATTTGTGGGTGGCGGATTGGGTGGTGGCATAGGTGCAGTAGGATCAATACTGAATCTTAAGACTTTCAAAGGTGAGGAACCTATTACTACGAAGTACCTAAAGGTGATCGGGATATCGGTTCTCTCCTACGTGCTTTATGTGCTCGTGGCGTATCTATTGGTCAAGATATTGGAACGATAAACCTACGTGTTCACTTACGGGAAACCGGAACTTATGATGCGGCCTATTTGGTAAGTTTGTATCTAAAAACTGAGATTAACTATTGGAGAAATTATGAAAGATAAAGTTGTTGCAGCATTATTAGCGTTCTTCCTAGGAGGATTTGGAGCGCATAGGTTCTACCTCGGCCAAACCGGATTGGGCTTTATGTACCTCATTTTTTGTTGGACGTTCATTCCTTTATTTATATCGTTTATCGACTTCATTGCATTCCTCGTAACCAGCAAGGAAAGCTTTGACGCGAAATACAATAAAGGCTACCATCCACCTCAAGTGATTAACAATTACGTACCCTACCCGCCCCCTACTCCAGGAAGGGATATTGCTGCGGAAATAGAACGGCTACACGCACTGAAGGAAAAAGGTATTATCTCGGAGATGGAGTTTGAAGAGGCGAAAAGGAAATTATTATAGATAATAGGCGGCAGAGGTTTGATTAGACTCCTCTTAAAAGCCAATTGGCGTTCTACCATTATTATGGGTCCCTGTCATCTTAGCTTTGATTACTAAATAGCTATTCAACTCCTGAACAGAAATTGATGATTTATTATTTCTTATGGTTTCTAAAACGATATTCTTTGTAATTCGGACGTCTTCTTTCAATGCTTTTCTCGAAGCCTCGTCGCATAAAAACTTGATGTCACTTGATACATAATTTTCGGTTGCTTTGGCTAATTCTTCATAATCCAAACCAATCTCTGTCGGACGTTTTTTCAAGTATAATTCGAACATTATTTTACGCGCTTCAAAGTCAGGTGGTGGCAAATAAACATGTTTGTCCAATCTTCCTGAACGCAAGACGGCAGGGTCAATGGCTGTAGGCCTGTTTGTCGCACCGACAATGAAAATCCCGTCTTCTCCACAGTTATTCATCTGTGCAAGAAATTCATTGACAGCACTTGTATTCATATGGCTGATGTTAGGTGTATCTCTGCTTGGAACCAAGGCATCCAACTCATCAATAAAAATTATGCTTGGCGCATTTAGCCTTGCTTCATCAAATAAATGCTTGATATTTTCCTGAGAAGCATTGACAAACTTACTTTGGATGTCAGATGGCTTTATCTGGTAAAAGTTAAATCCAATCTCTTCCGACATCTTCTCTGCAAAATAAGTTTTACCACAGCCAGGTGGCCCATACAATAGCATTCCATTAGGAATGGTTAAGCCATATTCGGCATATCTTTCCTTATCGTTCAAGGCGTCTATTACGTCTAATTGTATAGCGTCTTTCAAATCTTGCATCCCTGCAATGGCCGAAAATCCTTTTCCCTTTTTCTTTTGCTTGGGCTGAACTTTTGAGTGTTTTTCTTCCGGAATTGAAAATTCAACCTCTAATTCTCCGTTCAATGCTTGAATAAATTCTTTTACAGATTTAAAACGGTTCTCCGCTTTTGATTGTAATGCTTTTCTGATTATGTTCTTCGTTTCTTCGTCTATTTTATCGGGAAATTTCAGTGCTTTTTTGCGCTCATCTAAAATAATTTCCTCCAACTGTATTTTGTCGGATTTGTATTTGGATATTTCTATAAAGTAAGGTGGTAAACCTGTGAGTAGATGAAAATATAATGCACCAACTGAATAAATATCGCTTTGAGCGGAAAAGACTTTATTGAATGTTTCAGTAGCGGTGTAAAATAAATTCAGACCATCTTTTAAAAAGTCCTTGTTGGATTGTTGCAAAAAACGAGCATAGCCAAAATCTATGATCTTGGGAATGGCAACCTTGCCCGATAAATCCAACATTATATTTTGATTGGTAATATCGTTGTGTATAATCTGCCTATTGTGTAGAAAATTCAGGCCATTCAAAATGCCCAATAGGATACTTTTTGCTTCATACGGACTGAGCGTACTGTCACGTTTCATCTTGTCAGCCAACGTCTCTCCACTAATGAAATCAAAAACCACATATGCATATTTGTGGCCATTAAAAATAACATTTCCGCTATCGCTGTACTTTAACAAATTTGGATGTTTGATTTCCTTTAAAATTTCAATTTCTAAAACATCTCCATTGTCAGTAAACTGTGTACGGTGTAGTTTACTATAATCAAATAGTTTCAAAAGCTTCATTTCTCTTGATACGTTTTGTACACGATAAGTTTCGGCATAGCTTCCTTGTTTAAGAAAGAAGCTAACCGAATATTTATTGTCTATAAGCTGGCCTTTGGCTAATATGGATTTATTCATTTTTTATTAATTTTCGCTAAACTGACCAACAATCCGACGCCAACGACCACATCTACAATATTCCACAATTCTCGTCCTAACGCTATTTTGAAAAATGGTTGAAATAGCAATGCCAATGCTCCATAGATAAACCTTTCAGTAGATCTGCTCTGTTGATTGGCTTGATAGGCCAAAAGGCTAAAGCTTACTAACGCAATAAAACGTACCAATTGATAATAACCATAGGGCATATTCAAGAGACAACCAAACATTAAAACAGCTAGGCCTATTTTTATTATTCTTTCCATTCAATAGTGCTTTAATCTTTTCATAATCCAAATTTATCCGACTAAAACGGAATCGTCTCCACTTGGCCTTTCATCTTTAGGCAACAAATTTATTAGGTCTATAACGATTGGATGTAAATCCTCTGTAGTTGGGTTTGCTCCAATTTGTTGTAACCCGTCGTTCAGTAATTGCCTTGCTCTGTGACTATCTGTCCAATTATAAGAACTAAAATATTGGTTATGCTGTCTAATGAAATTAATCATTTGGTACACTAATGTCATTTGGAAAAACACAGAATGGATTTCTTCTGCCAAGGCTTTTCCCAATTTAATGTCTTGTGTTTTTAAAACCTCTTCTAGCTGCTGGCGTAATTGGTTTACGACCTGTGCGGAACGGTCGTTTCCTAAATCCTTATTGGCTTTTTCTAATCGGTAAAACTCCTCTTTTAGTTCTTCTTCTAGCTTTGGCCATTCTGTGGTCTCGCTTAATTTGTCAATAGTTTTAAGTGTTTTTCTAAGATTGGTCAATACTTCTTGTTTGCCGTCTACATCGTTCCTGCTATTCTCAAATTTCCTTTCCAATTCCGCAATTTCAGTTTCTGCCTTTTGGACTTCACCATTGCTTAGCCCCTCTTCTTTAAGCTCTTCGACGCTTCCTTTTGCTTTACGGATCTCGTTGGATAACCAACTCGTATCAACGGACTGAACGGTGTCAGTAGGGACTTCAATTTCGGAAGTATGGTCTAAGTATGGGAAATACGCCTGAACTGAAACTTTTTGCGACTTATCTATATTAATCGTCAAATCTACATCGCTATTATCGGGCAATAACGCAGGTAAATCTGCACCGCTGATGATAATATCATAAACGTGTTCATTATAAACGGCTCTTGTTCCGTCGGCTCCATGTTCCCCTTGGTATAACGGGATTTTGATGAAATCAGATTCCATTCCGGGACGGATTTGTTTCTGAGTTGTTAATCCATTTGCTGTACCTATCGCAGGTAATGATTTATTCTGTTCCAGTCCTGATACTTGTCTGAACTCAATTTTTCCTGTTTCTCTTCTTTTAACCTCGATACCCCAATTAAGTGTAAGTCCCTGCATTGAGTTCAACCCGCCAATTCCTTGAATTACGGTAAATTCTTTTGGTTCGCTCTCTAGTAAATTTCCTTTGCCATCAAATAAAGCAACTTCAAAACTATTGGTTTTACCTTCTACCAATTGGGTCTCGATTACTTCTCCAATTTTGTTGATTTCTACTTTTCCGCTTGACCAAGCTTTGTCGCCTCTTGTGATCTCGGCAAAAACTTTTTCAGGAATTTCTCCTTCGGTTTTATCAACCAATAATTTCAGTGTAACAAATTCTTCCAATTCAACTGTGGAAGCTTCGTGTCCAATCTCGATTTGAATTTTGGACCTATCTCTCGTCTGTTCTTTGATTTCTTCTGAAATATCGACTGTAGAAGCATACAATGCTGCACCTTTGGAGACCACGGTCATTGGGTCTACACTTGTGTCAGGTTTGCAGATTTGTTGTTCTAGCATTTTTCTGAGCACAGGGGAAAATGTAGGCCCTCCGACCAAAATCAACGAATCTAAGGATGAACCTTTTAGATTGTTTCTTTCTAAAAGACTCTTGCAAAGATCAATAGCTTTTTGGAAGATAGGTGATAGAGCTCTCTCCATATCTAACTGATTGACGGTAATATCCAGCTCAAATTCTTCGCCATTGTCATCTTCTCCAGGTATGTCTCCCAAGTCTGAAAGAATATTATGGGAATCGTTGAATGATAATTTAATTTTGGTTTCTTCTGCATAAAACTTCATTGCATTACGCAAAATCTGTTTTTTGTTATCATCTTCTAATATTGAATCTACTCGATAATTTTCTTCGATATAAGGCAAAATGATTTCATCGACAATAGCTAAGTCAAGGTTTTTACCCCCTAAGTAGTTATCCCCTTCGGTATCGGCGACTTTCATAATGCCGTCTTCCACTTTTAACAAAGCCGCATCAAATGTTCCTCCGCCAAAGTCATAAACCAACCAAAAACCGTCTTTCTTTTTGCTATCTAAACCGTAAGCCATCGCAGCTGCAACTGGTTCTTGTAAAACCTCAGCGTGTTCAAATCCGGCAAGTTCTGCAGCTCGTCTTGTGGCATCAATCTGGTTGTTTTTGAAAGCTGCCGGGACGGTGATCACAACCGCATTTATATTCTCATCTTTGACAAAAGATTTTAGTGTTTTTAAAACTTCTGCGGATAATTCCTCTGAGCTTAACTCTTTCCCTAAATTGGAACTGAAATACTTTTTATCTGTCCCCATCGTTCTTTTGAACTCAATGTAAGCGTTTGACGACTTATCATCCCCTTTCATCGAAGTAAGTTTATCTCTCTTCAATGCATTAAACGCACTATCGCCAACTTGTATGGCTTGTTTCTTATTAATGTAAACACAAGAGGGCATGGTGTCTTTGAGTGTATCTGTTTTTTTGATAACAGCTTCACCATTCTCAATCCTTGAAATCGCGGAATTTGTCGTTCCTAGGTCTATACCGTAGTCTATTTTTGTTCTTGCCATAGCTTTTATATCTTATTCTCCTACACTTACTTCAATCTGTGCGGATTGTATCATTTGTCCTTTAAAGTTTACTTGTGGTTTGATAATCCTTGTGATGATCTGTTTTCCGGTTTCCAGGTCTTCACTTGGAATAAAACTTGGTGCAGCCTTCATTCCTTCATTGTATTCCTTTCCTAACATTTCTACCAATTCATAGCCATTGGAAGCGAAATTATCTTGAATTCTTTTTACTGAAGCTGTAAGCTGTTTAAGTCCTTTTGTATTTACATCCATCTGCTGTAAGTTTTTTTGAATTCGGATGATTTCGTCAGCTACTTTCAAGGCCAAGGAGTGGTCGACTTCATTGTTGGTATTGGTCAGGACAATTTGTTTCTCCTCTTGTTTCAATTTCAACTGCGATTCCAAAACCTCCACTAGTTTGCTATCTAACTTGATGCTTTCTTCTTCTAAAGCTACTTTCGTGTTTTTGATCTGGGTTTCGACATCGGTTTTGCTGTTGGCAATACGTTTTACTAAAAGCCAATAAATGCCCCCACCTAAAAGCAATGTTGCCAAAGTTGCAATAATCCAGTACAGACGATTGGTACTTACATCTTTGTCCAATTTGGAGATGCTATCCTTTGCAGTAGTCTCTGTTTGTTGGATTTTTGTCCCTAAATCTTTTGCAATTGCCTGGATATTCTGGATGTTTTGACTTGTCTGCGCTTTAAGACTGTCAATCTGTTTTTCTTGATTTTCCGCTTTTATGGAAAGATTAGCCAATTCTGTTTTCTGCTGATTGACAACAGCTAATTGATTGTTCAGTTTTTGTTTCAATATTGAAATTTCCTGTTGTAGTGTTTTGGCATCTGTATTTTGTTCCTGTGCAAAAACTACTGTCACACAAAACAACACTGGAATAAGTAGAGTTTTTATCATATTTAAAGTATTTATAAAGATCTTAACCAAGCAATAAAAAACATAAAACCAAAAAATGCCGCAATTCCAAACACAACGCCTAACCCATCTTCGCCCCAGATCAGACCTACAAGCAATAAGAATATCGCGATGCCTCCAGCCCATTTTGCCCACAGGGGTAGTGATTTTACAGTCAGCTCGACATTCGCAACTGTATTGTCTGTCTTCCAATAACAGATATATTTTAATTGATTTACCTGAGTGAAGCTTAATTTGGGGAGCAGAAAATCCATCAAAGTCTTAAATTCTTTTATTGCCGCTGGGTTATCGATGGATCTAATCTTGTCTACGCTTTTTTGAGGAATTGACTTCTTTATTAATTCTACAACTTTATTCCAATCTAAAGCTCTATTTTTCATTTCGTTAACTTTAGAATAATTTATGCTCTGATTGTATGACATAGTTCGAGACATGGCAGATACTTGCTGGTCAATTTGAGCACAGGCTTTATAATAGGCGTCCTGAACAGATTTTAAAATGTCGATAGCTTGCAAAAGTTCTCTATCTTTCATTTCTTCAAGCGTACGCCTATTTTCTTTAATCCTGTCCTGAGTTGGCTGATTTACGGCTATGCTTTCAGCGATTTTTAGTAAAGACATGGCGTCTTTAAGATAATCTGTACTTTTATCCTGCTCCTGGCTTTCATTAAAATAATCAATAGAGCATTGCAATATTTCTTTCGCGACATTATCAGCGAGCATTTTGTATTGTAGATTCCCATCGCCTACAATAGATTCTAGAAGCCTTAAGTCGCTTTTGGTATTATTGTACAAATCTGAACCAAATTTGTAGCCATTGCCTTTGTTGCTTGTTCGCTTTTTATGGCATTGTTCAATTTCAGTTTCGATTTTATGAACAGGTTCCTCTGTAAACTTCTTGGAAAGATATTTTTGAGTGGTTCCATTACAGTTGCTAAACAGCTCCAATATTTCTGAAGTTGAGTACTTGCTTTTGAATAGTGCTAGCAGTTCGTCAATTAATAGTTCAACCTGCTTCGGTGTATCTATAGAAACAGTCTCATCAGCAACTGTATGAACAAAATCTTTAAAATTTTCTGACTCGATTAGTTTTATTTTCGCCGTAATTCCTCTTTTAAAATCTTCTTTAGAGTTTCCCAACAAATAAAGCGTGCTGATATTATTGAAGGCTGAATAATTTTTTGAATTGACCTCTTTCTCATGGCATAATTTCTCCCATATTTCTAAAGCTTTTTCTTCATTTCCACTTATCAGATATTGGATTGCAGTATTATCAATGGGGTTGAGATTGAGAAACCAAAACAGGGAATGAGCAACTTTGTTCTGATTTTGTTCGATATCAGAAAAAGCCTTGTCGATAATGGCGGTGCTTCTTCGTAAGGAATCAAGGAAAGGAAAATCATATTCTGAGGAAATCTCTTTACCTACCTCGCTAAATCTCTTGATTCTACTCTTTTGCTTTAGAATTTCTTTTTCCGAACTATTGGCAAGAATCCCTGCAATTCTATATGGATTATTTGTTATTGGGTTCATTATAGTTTCAATGGTATAGCAATTTAAATTCCTTCGTATTATTCGCTTATGATTTTCCCTAAGGACAAAAAATGATTGGTGATTCTCTTGGTGAAAAAATTGAACTGATAAAGCTAGCTACTGATTAAACTCCTTTTCACTGATTCTCCTCGAATCTAAATTTTTCGCTTTGTCGTCCCTACTATTTCTAGGAACAGCAAGACTTAGGGAATAGGATGGAACATCCTGAACCTCAAAATCCTCCCCGTTGTGTTTTTCAACTCTTTTTTTCCCTAGATTAAAATCTAAGATATCTTTGGCTATCTGGTAATTCGAATTCCTATTAAAAACCATTATACACTTTCCTTGCTCTAACCCTTGTCTATAATCCAAGCCATTCGCTATCTTTAAATAGTAGATACTCTGAGGGATGTCTTTGACGATTATTGATTCTCCAGACCTTATATAAAATGCCCTTATACAAACATCGGAGTGCTTGTCCATCAACTTAACAGCAAAATCCGAGCCTCTGCCTGCGGTTATATACAGGCGTCCTTTTGCTTCATAATCATACCTCCACTCCATATTGGAACACTCTGGAGAATCTCCTGTCTGAAGATTGAGGCTCCTATATGAATTTTCCTTTTTAGGTTCCAGAAAATCTTTATTAACCCAGCCTTGATATTCGCCAAACTCCACTTTATACCAATCTTTGTCAAAGTCAAGAACCAGCAATTCGTCTCCTTTTGACAACAGACCTAAGGACTTTGAAGCCGTACTCGCAGCAACTCTTAAATTTAGTTTTTCAGATTTTACATAATAAACATCATTTATTTGAGCGCTAGCAATCAACACCCCAAATAAGCTAAGAAAGGAAAAAATAAATAACTTCATAGTTTTACTAAAATTTTAATTCGCCGGACTCTGGTCTTATACTCGGCAATGAATATCCTATTGAATCTATACTTTTATCATTCATAGGTCTAGTACCAGAATCTGTTATCGGTTTTACTTTTTGACCGCGGTTCTCTTTTGAGTTATCGCACGCAAAAGAAATAAGGAGCACTAATCCAACAAGGCAATACTTAAAAAAAACAATGGTATACATGAACGCCTTGTTACGATAGTATAATAAAACTCTATTCATACTAACAATGAATTGTACGCTATCAAAACAACAAAAACCTATTACACAAAACACTATTTACTCAATATTTTATTGCACAAATATCATCACTTAAACATAACAGCTTTTACGGCAAACCGTAACAATATGTATTATATTATCATTAAAATTGGCCGTATTGTAAGTAACCTTGTAAATAAAAACTAAAAACAATTGATTACGTGGGGTTTATTATATAGATTTAGGTGACCATATAAACAAAAAATAATGTATTGACCAAATCATATGCTATGGAACGCATATCGATTTAAACTTGAGATTATGGAAACAGACTTGAAAATGAAGTTGGAGCAGCTGCACCAACGTGTAGATGCTTTGAAAGACCAGATCGGTACGGAGGAGGCTACAAAAAATGCTTTCGTGATGCCTTTTATCCAGATACTGGGCTACGATATCTTCAACCCTACGGAGGTGATACCGGAATTCATATGTGACATAGGTACCAAAAAGGGCGAAAAGGTGGATTATGTGATCAAACGGGACGATGTGCCTATCCTGATCATCGAATGTAAGCACTGGAAGGGTAATCCGGATGCACACAACTCGCAGCTGCACCGCTACTATCATGTGTCGAAAGCGCGATTTGGGGTATTGACGAATGGGCATGTATATAATTTCTACGCGGATCTGGAGAAGCCCAACATCATGGACGAGAAGCCTTTCTTTACGTTGGACCTGTCGAACCTGAAGGACTCTAACATCAAGATACTGGAGAAATTCACGAAACAGGGCTACCACTTGGAGGGGATACTGGATTCGGCCGAGGCGCTGAAGTATATAAAGGCTATCAAGAAGGAGTTTGAAAAGGAGGTGAATGAGCCTAGTGATGAACTAGTGAAGCTATTGGTGAGCAAGTTTTTTGATAAGCCGCTTACGGCCTCGCGGATGCTAGCTTTTAGAGAGTACACGAAGAAGGCGCTGACGTCTTCGATTAATGAGTCGATCAATTCGCGCCTCAAGAGTGCACTGCATATCAATGATACGATGCCTCAGAAGCCTCTGGCCACGGTAGAGCCTATCGATGATAATGTGGAGGTAGATGATGGGCCGAAGATAATAACGACGCAGGAGGAACTGGAAGGCTCACAGATTGTTAAAGCGATACTGAGGGAGCATGTGCCTTCGTCGAGGATTGCATTCAGGGATACGCAGTCTTACTTTGGCATATTGCTGGATGACAACAACAGGAAACCGCTTGCGAGGTTGCACTTTAACTCGGCCAACAAGTATCTAGAGGTATTCCATAACGGTAAGGACAAGGGCGAGAAGAAGCTATTGGAGGATATCGATGATATATTTAATTACAAAAAGGAACTGGTGGAGACGCTGAAACAGTATGAGTAAAAGGTGTTGCTACAGAAAATTAAGTAAAAGCAAAAAGCTAGACCTAGGGTCTAGCTTTTGTATTTTATAACAACGTTGAAAGAATCTATTTCAAGCGTTCTATTTCTTCGACACTCAGACCGGTAGCTTTCGCTATTTTGTCGAAAGGTATATCCATATTCTTCAGATTCAAAGCGGTCTCTAGGGCTTTTTTACGTGCACCTTCAGCCATTGCCTCCTTCTTTGCATAAGCTATGGTATTATTATAATCGCGTTTGTGATATATGCTCGATATGTATCCCATCTATTTCAAGCGTTCTATTTCTTCGACACTGAGACCTGTGATCTCCTGAATATCCTCTTTGCTAAAGCCTTTTCCCAACATCTTACGAGCGGTCTCAAGGGCTTGTTCATGCTTACCCTCAGCCTTTGCCTCTTTTTTTGCGAAAGCAATTGTATTGTTATAGTCTCTCTTCCGATCTAAGCTGGATATGTATGCCATCTGTTCTGCAGGCGATAAGTTTGCCACCTCTCCTACCTCAAAGATACGAGAGAATATTCTTTTGTCCAAATAGTTAGGTAACTCATCGATCTCATTGAGATGCTTCATCAGGTACATCCACTGATCCATAATGGTTGATAGTTCGGTCTTTGACTTATTAAAATTGGGCAATACGAGCATCTTGTAGCTCAGCTTTTCATAGAGAACCTCTTGGTCAAACTGATCAACGATCTTGGCCCTGTAGTAGTACTTGGCATTATTGGCCTTATCCAGCTGAAAGCCCAGTACTGCTACAAAATATACCGGTGGCAATTCATATCCATTGCCCTCAGCTCCTTTCTTGGCTAAACGGCTTATCGTGCGTGAGGTATAGGTGACGGCACGGTCGAAAAAGAAGTCCTGATTCTGTAACTGCATCTCCACCAGGAAGTGCTCACCTCCCTCCCCTATACAGCGTAGATCAAAGACGACCTTGCGCTCATCGGTATGCTCTCCTCCCTCTTCGACATTAGCATAATGGAGATCTGCTATAACATGCTCGCCCTCTAGTAGGCTGTTTAGAAAGTTGATGAGGTTGATTTTGTTCTCCTCCCGGCCGAAATAGTGTTTCCAGCCAAAGTCTGTCAAGATTTCGATGTACCGGCTTGTGTTGCTCCTTGTTTTAATTCGTCTCTGCATAATATGAAAGTTTACTTTGAAATAGTATGTTAACTCATAAAGCAAACCTCCATAAACTGAAATTATTAGCCGTATATTAAACGTTTATAGTCGTTTATAAACGACTATAAACGGATGCAGCTACTTCTGCTGAACCGCCCTAGTTTAAGTCATCTTTATCAGCAAGCAAATATGTCACAGTGATAAAGTCCGCTAACGTACTTACGGAAAGCCGTAAGTATTTACTGCTGGCAATTAATATTTTTGCCGAGATCATTAAGCGAGTTATATCACCACTCCTGAACCTAACTATGATTTTGACAGACAAAAGTATTATCTTGCATTCGCCATCGGGAAATACAAAGACATGGAGAAGTGGAACTATATCCCTCCTGAAAGAATTGATAGCTTAAGAAAACTGGAGCATAAAAATAATCGTCTGTATATCAAAAAGAAATAAACATGATAGATGCTTTCTTTTTTTACCTTATAATATTCGCGCCTATTATCACTTTGATAGGTCTGATCATATTTGGTATCTATTGGATACTAAAGAAAAAAGGGCGTAAAGTAGCTGGAGCAATTGTTTCTTCGGTCTTGGTACTAGCCGTTATATCAGCGGCTATATTCTTCGTTTTTGAGGATTCTTTTTTCTCCAAATCTGATGCAGTCGAACTATTAAGCAGGCATAACATCGTGTTGAAGGATGACTTTGAGATTCTGTCTAATACAAGTGGTGGATTTAACGATTATAGTCATTCATTGAAGCTTTCTATTTCAGCGAATGATAAACGGTCGTTCATCAATCAAAGGGTATGGACTAGCTATGATGGAGGTTCCGACCTATATCCGCCAGAATTGGTAGAGGACAGGTATGAAGGTGATACGCTGAAGGTAAACTATAGATTGGAGGATCGTTATGTCTATACGGTCTATCAACCGAATGGAAAGGGAATCACACCGACGCTCGTAACGATTACGGTGTCAAAGCATGACAATACATTGATGTATGAGGAAATACTCGATTGAGACGTCCTGATAAGTTGAATTATCGAGAAGCTTTCACGCCAGGTAACCGCAACCGATGGCTAACTGTAGATTGGATATTGTAAGTGGTTTATATCTTGGCTGTGGTTTACCTATTAAAAACCTTAAAACACTAGGTAGTATCCAATCTCCTTCGCCCGGGAAATAGTCGGCAAAGCGAAAATCAATCATATCAACAGAGAATCTAGCCTTGAACCTATCTAAAAATTCAGCAGCATCATCACCATAGAGATTAAGATCGTGATACAATCTTGTACTCTCTGTCATGTGTGTATCTGCACCACAATAACCTTCCAGTAGTTCAATCAATTCGACATTCATCATTATCATTTATATCAACTCCACAGCCTGCAGTTCTGCCGCTAGACGATGAAGACGCTCTTCTATCTTCTTAAGCTGCGGCTGACGGGGCTTTTTCAATCCCGATGAATAATGTTGCAGCTGACGCTGATTGATGCCTGTAATCTTCTCTAAAGCGGCATTGGTAAAGATACCTTTGTAGTAGTTGAGAAAGCTCTCTGCATCGAAGTGGTATATGATCTCATATTTACCTTTGAGAATAGATGGTACATTGTCGCCAGCGAACTCCTCGGTAATGATCGCTATTGCATCTAAGATAGATTGCTTGGCCTCCTCGACGGTATCACCGCCTCCATAGATGCCTTCGGCATTCTCTGCATAGGCACTGAACATGTCTTCGCTGCGTTCGATAATGATTTTTAGAATTTTCATAATATTGCTCCTTTCCTATGTCAAGATAAGAAGTCTTGTTTTTGCAGTTATATCGAAAGTTTAATTGGCCCAATATCCTCCACTTTTTGGAGCTCCGCGAAACTCGATTTTATGATCATCTCTTAAGCTTTTAAGCCAGCGTTCTATAGTCTTGACAGGGACTGATAGTTCTGTTGCTAGGGATGGTGCTCGCTTTCCAGGATTAGATTTTATATAATGAAAAAGTAGGTTTACTCCCTCACTTACTCCCTCACTTACTCCGCCATTAACAGCTTCTGAGAGTGGATTTGAATAAACAACGACCTTAAATCCGTTTTGAAAATTTTCAAAGACAGGAGGAACTAAACCATATGATGCAAACCCCTCGCTGATACGCTTTATACCTGACCCGTACTTCTCTATAAAATGTGCTTCTTTAAATGTAGCAGAAACCCGCTTATTTCGGGCCCATGATGAATATGCTCCGCTGAGTAGTTGATCTACGGTAATTTTACAGCAGGAGTGAATTAGTGCCAATTCACCGTTAGAAATTAATCCAAAATTTCTATCTTTGTGGTCTGTTATACTATATCTAACATATTATCTGGTCTTACTCGAAAGACAACTCTAAAAACAGAGTGATTGATGCAATGAAATCTTTTGGTTTTTAATGCACAGATAATCCTATCAACTTATTTCTTAATCTTAAACAAAACAAACGATTATCAAATCGATTGCATTATCACGTTTGCGGTGTATTCGACATTTCAAAATGTGGTGACACGATGAATAAAAATGAATAGTAAACAGTTAATAAGTAGAGATATAGAGCTATTTTACAATAGGGCATCCGAAGAAACTCGACTTGACAAAGGAATGGGCGTATTTGAATTTGAAAGAATTAAATCACTCGTAGAAAAATATATACCACCTTCATCTTCAAAAATAATAGACATTGGTGGCGGTACGGGAAAGTATTCGGAATGGCTTGCTAAAAAAGGACATCAGGTTCATTTGGTAGAGCCAGTTGCAAAACATATACAAATAGCCCAAAACAGAGCGAATAGATTAAAGAACAGATTTTCTGTACACTTGGGTGAAGCTCGAAAATTGGAATTCCCAGATAATTATGCAGACCTAATAATACTGCATGGCCCTCTTTATCATCTTCAGAAAAAGGAGGATAGAGATTTAGC
>JBEBQJ010000025.1:0-37811 GCA_040395455.1 Sphingobacterium yanglingense
TAATACACTGAGAAATTCTTTCACTGATTATATTGGAGAGTTACGCACCGAGGAGAGTGAACAGGATAATAATAGCGTGCGTGCGAATCATCGTTTTGAAGGTAATTTAGAGTGGAATATATCAGCCAAAGATTACATCAAATTCACTCCTCAGGTTGGTTTTAATAATAATACAGCCGACAATTTTTCAAAGACTCAATCCTTGAGGAGCTCTAAAGAGTTTGATTTCTTACAGAATCAATTGGAGGCATCCACCGCGACATCTCCGCGATATAACTTTTCCGGATTATATAACCACAAGTTTAATGACAAAGGACGTAATATATTCTTTAACTTCAACTATGATAATTCGCTAACGGAGAATGAGTATAATAAGGAGTTGGACCGCTGGGTTACCGATCCCGGAAATGCAAATGAAAAGTTGTCTGATATCTATGAGAAGACTTTTCGGCAAGTAGAAAACAAGAGCTGGAATGCGGGAGCATCGGTTTCCTACATTGAACCCCTTTCGGCAAAAAGCAAGCTGGAGTTTACCTATGATTTTAATAACAATGACTATGACAACCATAACGAACAAAAGTTGGTAGACTCTCGAGGTGATACCGATTCTAAGGTGCTTAGCTATAGTTATAATTATGATTATGCATTTACCACTCATAGATTTGGAACGAGTTTCATGTATGATAATGATAAAGTGAAATATTCTCTTGGGGCTGCTGTTCAGCCATCCACGTTAAAAGGAGACGCCTTTAGTGCTACTGAATCAGCAGTCATCAGCCGTAGAAACTTGAATGTTATTCCAATTGCTCGGTTTGAGTATAAGTTTTCCAAACAGTCTAACGTGACGTTCCAGTACTCTGGTCAGTCGGCGGAACCTTCGGTTTCTCAAATTCTTCCGTTTCCAGAGTCGACCAGCGCAACGATGACTACTATTGGGAATCCAGATTTAGACCCAGAGTTTAGACATTCCGCAAGATTGCGTTTCCGTACAGGGGATTTCCAGAAAGGGAAGAACTTCTTTGCGATGTTGAGAGCCGAATTAACAACGGATAAGATTGTGTCAATGAATAGGCGGTTTAATAAGCAGGGAGTAGGAACCATTTCAGAGGTAGGTTACAAAAACGAGTCTGAACCTGTTTACTCCATTAATTCTTTCTATCACTGGGGGAGGTCGTTAAAAGAGAAGACATATAATATTATGTATGGTGGTGGGGTTGGCTTCACAAAGAATACCTCTTACATCAATAGAGAGGAAACTGGAGGTGTATTTGATAAAAATATCACAAACAATACCAATATCTTCCAGATGCTATTTTTTAGATATAATCCATCCGAAAATTTGGAAATAAATCCTGGGGTAAGGTATACGTATAATATTACAAAATCGACACTTCCTGATTTTAATTCACAGCCCAATACCACCAAGATTGCACCATCATTAATTGGATCGGTCAATATTACCCCAACTACAATTTTTGGAGCAGATCTCTCTAAGGAGTTCAATCGTGGATATCGGGATAATGTGAATCCGTTCATCATCAATAGTTATATCGAGCAAAAATTTATGAAAGGACAACGGGGGACTATACGACTCCAAGGATTTGATTTGTTGAACCAACAGACGAATATTAATCGTACTGTAGGTGATATTTTGACAGACAGCCGTACCAATCGTTTGGCACGCTATTTTATGTTGACATTTACGTTCAAACTGCAAAAATTCTCTGGCGTAAATCCAATGGAAGATAATAGCAATCGCTTCCATGGAGGTATGCGTCCTCCAAGGATGTAATCTATTGCCCATTTGACCTTAAAAGGCATTCTGATTCATGCATGAATCAGAATGCCTTTTTTCTTAAGACTGGTTGAATACGATGGTTGTAGGAGCATGGGGATCTATGCTGCTGGTTTGTCTTTTATTACGTAACTTTGCAATCATTATTAAAAAAATCCATCTGCATGAAGGAATACAATCTTATCCAATTGGATAACGGTATACGTATATTATTGCATTTTCAAAAGTCAGTTATCACCCATAGCTGTATTCTCGTAAATACCGGATCTAGAAATGAACAGCAGGGTAAGTTTGGGATGGCTCATTTTATTGAACACCTTGTTTTTAAGCGTACTGAAAAACGATCTACCAATCAGATTTTGAATCGTTTGGAGCACGTTGGAGGTGATTTGAATGCCTATACCACAAAAGAATATACCTGTTTGCATGCTTCATTCTTAAACCCCTATTTAGAACGTGCATTGGATCTTTTTGAAGACGTTTTATTTCACTCTACCTTTCCGGATACGGAAATAGAGAAAGAACGGGGCGTCGTGCTAGATGAGATCGCTTCCTATTTAGATAGCCCTGAAGAATCGATAATGGATGATTTTGAAGATTTTTTATTTCAGGGTTCTGGGTTGGGGCATAATATATTGGGGCTCGAAGAAGATTTAAAATCTATCACGAAGTCAGATATTCTTCGTTTTATGCAGGATACTTACAATACCTCGGAGATTGTTATCGCTATTTCGGGGGATTATTCATTGATCCAGGTGAAACGATTGGCAGAACGTATTTTTGGAAAAATAAAACCAAACCTCTTAGATATACCGACACAAGTTGTTCCCATTGTAAACAACATCAATCAAGTTGTTGAAAAGCCAATCAATCAAGCGCATTATATGTTAGGAGGACAGACTTTTGGTGTGTATGATGAACGGAAGACTGCATTGCTCTTACTTAATAATATGCTTGGAGGTTATGGTATGAGTTCGATTCTCAATTTAGGGATTCGCGAAAAATATGGAATAGCTTACAGCATCGAATCTAATTTTACCATGTATAAGGATACAGGAAGTATCAGTATTTATTTGGGAACAGATGAAGAAAAGCTAAACAAGGCTGTTTCATTGGTTTTTAAGGAATTGAATAAACTTAAAAATACACCTGTTTCCGAATATCAGTTGACTAGAGCGAAGCAGAAATTCAAAGGGCAGATTGCATTGGCTGAAGAAAACCGGATGAGTATGGTTATTGCCGAAGCAAAAAATATTATAGATTATGGGCGGGTTATTGCTTTGGACGATGTGCTTAATAGCATCGATAAGGTCAGTGTAGAAGATCTTTTCGAACTGTCGAATATCTTCTTTGATGAGAAGCGGTTAATCTCTTTAAAATTTATGCCTGAAAAGTAATTATCTTTAAAACACAGATCATTCAAATCTGAAATATCACTGTAGTATCGATTACGTGAACAGGAATGGATGAAATGTGAATCCGTCAGCTGGCGGTTATAAAAAAACAAATTATTTAAATATGAAAACAGCTTACATTTTTCCTGGTCAGGGCGCCCAATTTGTTGGAATGGGACAAGATCTTTATAACCTGAATGCAGAAACAAAAGCACTATTTGAACAAGCGAATGATATTTTAGGGTTTCGTATCACTGATATTATGTTTGCGGGCACAGACGAAGACCTCAAGCAGACGAAAGTGACACAACCGGCCATATTTTTGCATTCTGTTATTCTTGCAAAGGCATTGGGAGATAGTTTTAATCCTTCTATGGTGGCAGGGCACTCCTTAGGCGAGTTTTCCGCTTTGGTTGCCGCAGGAGCTCTTTCATTTGAAGACGGATTGAAGCTTGTTGCGCAACGTGCAAATGCAATGCAAAAAGCATGCGAAGTGGAGCCTTCTACGATGGCTGCTATTCTTGGATTGGATGACGAGACCGTTGAGCGTATTTGTGCGCAGGTGGAGGATGTTGTGGTTCCGGCAAACTACAATTGCCCAGGTCAGTTAGTTATTTCGGGTTCTATCGCAGGAATAGACAAAGCCTGTGCATTATTGACTGAGGCGGGTGCCAAACGTGCTTTGAAACTGAATGTTGGAGGTGCTTTTCACTCACCACTGATGGAGCCAGCAAAAGTTGAGTTGCAGGCAGCAATTGAAGCCACCGTTATTACGGCTCCAACTTGTCCGATCTATCAGAATGTGGATGCTAAGCCTTATACAGACCCTGCTAAGATTAAAGAAAATCTTATCGCTCAGTTAACAGGAGCCGTAAGGTGGACGCAGACTGTTCAGCATATGCTTGCTGACGGAGCAGAATCATTTATTGAAGTCGGTCCTGGGAATGTCTTGCAAGGATTGGTCAAAAAGGTCGATAGACAAGCACAGACCTCTTCAGCTACAACAGTATAGCGTGATAACACTGTTATTGTTCTTTGAACATGTAATAGTGGTCTTTTATGACTTGACTTAAAAAGTCCTCTGGGTGTACGTTTGCTTTTACACCCAGTAGGACTTCCACTTTGGCTGCTAGAGCCTGGATAATAGTATAGTTTTTTCTACGATACCCCGTGTGGTATATTTCTTTGATTTCATTGAGATTCTGATCAGTAAGTCTGATAACCTCGGGATATACAATGGTGTGCGTTGCCGTAATTTCCTCAAATAGTGTTTCTTTTAGACCGATATCTTCTTTGATATTGATAACCGCCGTTTCTGCGGCAATATCCCCTATGCGTTGGCTTTTTTGGGACAATATGATACTCGTGAGCCCTAGTCCTCCCATGCTCATGAATATGTCTATTGCATTACATACCCAACGTATAAAATACTGATAGAAAGTAGCTCGGGTGCCGTCTATCTTGACAACTTTTATTTTCATAATTCGCTTTCCAATGGTCTGTCCCCCCATCAAGGTCTCAAAAAGGAGAGGGTACAGAAAGATAGGTAAAGTAGCTAGCGAAGTAACTCCCCAACTGAGCCAGGGGTCAGAAGAATTGAAAAGGCCTATTTTGGAAAGAAGTGTAAATGTAAAGATGGCATACAATATCATAATACCATAATCCAAACCAAAAGCAATACAGCGCGAACCAACCGACGCGAGCTTGTATTCGAAGTTTACATTTTGAGGGGTATTGATCAGTAACTTGTTCATCTCGATGTGAAGTTACGGACTTCGGCTATAAAAAAAGATAGATTATGTGTTTTAAATATAATTTTGATAGATTAATTTTTATTAATTCTCGAGAATCCCGAGCTTTTTATCTAAGTTTATAGCAAGCTGTAATCTTAAGTTTATGCGAGAGGCATCCTTTATAGAACGTAATAAAGAAAAATGGTTGTCAATAGAAGATAACTTGACAAATAAGGGAGATGTCAATCCAGACACTTTGGCTTCTAATTACATTGAGTTGACGAATGATTTGGCCTATGCACAGACGTTTTATCCTAAGAGTAAGACCAAGCAGTATCTCAATGAGCTTTCTATCCGTGCGCATCAGCTGATTTATAAAGACCAAAAATCATCAAATAATAAAATCGCCCATTTTTTTCAGGTGGAGGTATTTGAGGCTATCTGGTCTATTCGACGGCCCTTGACGTATTCCCTCTTAATTTTCGTTTTTGCTAGTTTGATTGGGTTTGTTTCGGCCCAACATGACGAAGGATTTGTACGGCTTATTCTCGGAGATAGTTACGTCAATATGACGATAGAAAATATCAAGGCCGGCAATCCTGCCGGAGTGTACCAAGATGGAAGCAATTGGGGCGGAGCACTCGCTATAACTATCAATAATGTGAAAGTTGCCTTTTACGCCTTTATTTTTGGCGTTTTTTTTAGCCTTGGCACGGGATATATCCTGTTTAGCAATGGTATTATGGTGGGTACCTTTCATTATCTGTTTTATAAGTATGACGTATTGCAGGAAGCGATGTCTGCTATATGGATACATGGTACGATTGAGCTTTCCGTCATCGTCATTGCGGGCGGCTGCGGTCTCGCCATGGGCAATAGTATTCTCTTCCCAAAATCCTATAGTCGGTTGGAGTCCTTTAAAGCTGCAACCAAACAGGCCGCAAAAGTATTGATTAGTACTGTTCCCTTTTTTATCATAGCAGGTACCTTGGAGGGGTTTGTCACACGTTACTATCAGGTATCTGTATGGTTGTGTGTATGTATTATTGTGCTGTCCACAGTAGCTATTATTTATTGTTATATCATCAAACCTCGTCAGTTAGCAAGAAAGTATAAATGGAGTTAAGCGAATTCGAGTTTAAGCGAGAGCGTAAAGTAGGAGAGTTTGTGCAAGACTTTATCAACCTGCTGAAAATTATTTGGGGACATCTGTCTCGCGAACTGTTAAGACTCTTGGTTGGTCCATTATGTATCATGTTGCTTGTGGGGTATTATATTTCAACACAGCTTAATTTAAATGCGGATTACAGCTCCGGAGAAATTGTTGATATGCTCGTCGTTTTTGGTGTAGCGGCTATTTTTATGTTGATTATTGGTGTGCTCGCGTTTGGATTTACTATAGAGTACTTTATCTTGTTAAGAGATAGGAGAGACCTCTTGTTTTCTTATAAAGACATCTGGAAATCGTTTAGAAGTCACGGGAGTAAGTACTTTCGTTTTTTGTTGGGCAGTATTATTGTCAGCATTATCTTATTTATACCGCTTAGTTTTATAATATTTATTTCAGCATTGATTCCTCTTGTCGGAAGTCTTGCTGTAGGGGTCGTTTTTGCGATATTAGGGCTCTGGTTCTTTACCGCGTTTATGTTGTATAGAGAGAATTACTATGACCTGTTTGATACGTATACCTCGGCTTTTTCGATGCTTAAGAACAAGATTGGCGAATACGGTTTAGCTTCTTATGTCGTCACCTTTCTGTTTCGTTCGTTAATGACACTGATGAGTATAGTCCCACTGATTATAATTGGCTTACTAGCTTATAATTATGTTGGATTCAGTAATGATTTTTTTGAAACATATGTTGGAAAAATGCTCGTTACCTTTGGTAGTACGATGTTGTCTGTCTTCTTTATCATCTATTACATGTTATCGGTAATCAGTTATGGTATTATCTATGAAACTGCCAAAGAGCTCCGTTTTGGAGAAGATGTTTTCGAAAAAATTCATAAGATAGGAAGGAGGGACGATGTTTAGTGCTTTACAGGCGGTAGCCGTAGATACTTTAGCTGTTGCGGGTAGCGAACCAACATACACGTACTGGAAGCCCGGCTATTATGATTCTATTCCAAAAAGTAAGATGATAATAGCTGATACCTTACCTTCTTATGATGCTATGTTGTCCCGGTATCAGAGCAAAGAATTTGAGTATATAGAGAGCATTTCTGACAAGTTGAGCTTTTTTGATAAGTTACTCGACCGTATTGGGACTTTCTTTTCAAGTCTATTTCCTGCTCCGAACACTAATTTTAATGAAAATATATTTAATATCTTGGCTGTCGTCGGGGGGATTATTTTTGTGTTTTTGGCATACAAGTTTTTTATCTCGCGTAAGCGTGTATATATACATCATGAGCAGGAAGAGGAAGAGCTGCAGCAGATAGACTTTGTTGAAAAGAATTTGCTACGGGTGGATGTCGGTGCTTATTTGTCCGAAGCGTTGCAGCAGAAAAACTATGCTTTGGCCATTCGTTATCTGCATTTGATGAATATACAGCTTTTAGGCAGAAAAGGCATTGTCCAATGGAATCAGTCAAAGACCAATAGTGAGCTGATGGAAGAGGTGGATAATGTGGCCTTGAAGAATGAATTTTTAGCATGTGCGGCGCTGTTTGATTATGTGTGGTTTGGTGGGTTTGGGATTACGGCAACGTCTTACGCGAAGTATGAAGAACAGTTTGTCCAATTTCAAAGGAGGTGGTCTTGAAAAAAAGCATATGGATAGGGCTGTTATTGGTATTGACTGTTGCAATAGGTATTGCGCTGATTGATGCTGGAGCAAAGCGCCCCATAAATTGGTCAAAAACCTATAATTTCAAGGATAAAATACCCTATGGCCTTTTTGTTTTCCGGAATGAGGTGCCTCGGATCTTAGGATCCGATCGCGTATACGAAGATTTTGGCGAGACGCTATATGAATTGGTGGACCGTCTAGATAGTATTCGGGATTATGATGCGGTATTGGTTGATGTGTATCAATATGCGGGGTATGATGATTTGGATGCAAAGAAAATATTGGATTATGCCGATTCTGGGGGAGAGATTTTTGTGGCTTCGACTTACATCGGTGACGAGCTGTTGGATACGTTAGGCATTAAAGCAGAGGCCTTGCAGTATAAGTTGTTCGTGCCTACCGACAAGAATGTGAGCTATTCGTTAGGGCAGGATACAAGTAGGCTTTATTTGGATAGAGTTTCCGATTTCAATGTTTTTTCTAAGCTTAATGCCAAGACCTGTACGATTTTGGGACAATTACATTCAAGAGGAAGAGCTATCCCCAATTTCATACGTGTCTCTCATGGTAAGGGAGCTATTTATTTACATTTGGTTCCCGAGGTGTTTACCAACTATCACCTACTGCAGGAAGGAGGATACGAGTATGTCTCACGGGCCTTGAGGGTAATTAAGAATAAGAAAGTGTTGTTTTCCGATTATTACTTTAATTCCGGACAGTCTGCTACGCCTTTGCGGGTTATTTTAACAAGCCCTGGTTTTAGCCAGGCCTGGTATTTGTTGTTGTTTGGTCTATTCATACTGCTATTGTTTAAAAGCAAGCGTGAACAGCGTGCAGTAAAAATCGTACGACCGGAAGCTAATCTTTCCAAGGAATTTGCGAAGACCATCGGTACGCTGTACTATGAGAATGGAGATCCGGGAAATATTGTCCATAAGAAAATCGATTATTTCCTCTACGCTATACGGCATAACTATCACTTGGAAACGTTGGATCTTTTAGACGATAAATTCCTACGGCAGCTCTCCCTAAAGTCGACGGTGAGTTTAGAAGAAACGAGGACCCTTTTCTCTTTTCTCCACGGGTGCCGCGCACGGAATAGTTTTTCCATAGAGGATGTGAAAGATATTAATCGAAAAATAGAAGAATTTAAAAGTAAAGCTAATTTGATATGAGCGAACAAGATAATGTAACAGGTCGTTATTTGCCCGATTTTGAAAACAGGATTGATTTGACGGTTTTACAAGAGAAGCTGGAAGCGGTAAGACAAGAGATAAAAAAAGTAATTGTTGGGCAGGACCGTGTAATCAATATGCTATTGATATCGATTCTTGCAGGAGGGCATTCACTGATAGAGGGGCTGCCTGGAGTAGCGAAGACATTGACCGCCAAACTTATTGCGAAAACAATAAGTAGTGATTTTAAGCGGATCCAGTTTACACCGGACTTAATGCCTTCTGACGTGACAGGTTCATCTATCTTAGATTTGAAGACCAACGAGTTTGAGTTTAGAAAGGGACCAATATTTGGGAATATTATTTTAATCGACGAAATTAATAGGGCACCAGCAAAGACACAGGCTTCGCTATTTGAATGTATGAGTGAGGAGCAAGTCACCGTTGATGGCCATACCTACAAGATGACTAGCCCATTTATAGTATTTGCTACACAGAATCCGATTGAACACGAAGGGACCTACCGGTTACCTGAGGCGCAGTTAGATCGTTTTTTGTTTAAGGTGGATGTCCATTATCCCGAGTTTGAGCAAGAACTGAATATTTTGAAAGAGCATCATCTGCAGCGTACCGGCAATAAAGAAGAGCTTGTCCAAACAGTAATGTCCAAAGAAGAACTTGTTCAATTTCAGCAATTGACAAAACTAGTTTTTGTACATGAGGATGTGTTGCAATATATCGCGCAGATTGTTGTGCAGACACGTAGCAATCCAAATTTAAGTCTCGGAGCATCACCACGGGCATCCATTGCGCTATTGGAAGCGTCCAAGGCTTTTGCCGCTCTCCAGGGGAGAGATTTTGTGACACCTGAGGATGTGAAGTATGTGGCGCCCTCTATTTTAGGGCACCGTGTACAGCTTACTCCGGAAAAAGAAATGGAAGGCTTCTCCGCCGATTATATTATTCGGCAGTTGGTAGAATCTGTAGAAATCCCTCGATAATGAACTGGATAAGGCAGCTATATGTCAAGAATCTCTTTTTCTATCTGCTCTTAGGCTTGGCGGGAGGCTTTGCCCTGTCGTTTTACGTGGAACCTCTACGTGTTTTATGTACAGTTGTACTGTGGGGATTGCTCTTGGTCTGTGTTTGGGACTTGCTTTTTCTGTTTTTCCCCAAGAAGCCTATTGTTATTCAGCGTAAGTACCCTGAGAAAATGTCAAACGGGGATATTAATTCCTTCTCGTTGCTGGTTTCGAGTAGTTATGCTATCGGGGTAAAAGCACGGATACTGGAAGAGATGCCCCTACAGTTGCAGATGCGGCAGAATGAGTTTTTCTTGCGGTTGTCTCCAGATAAAGGCCATGAAATCGAGTTTGAGTTGTCTCCCAAAAGCCGCGGAGTATATTCTTTCGGAAGGTGTAATGTCTTAATCAGCCATCTTGGACTTTTTGAAAGGAAGTTTACGCTAGAGGGGAATCTCGATATCCCTTGCTACCCTTCCTTTATACAGATGCGTAAATATCAGCTCTTGGCAACGACGGATAGGCTTGTCGAATTAGGTATAAAACGCATTCGTCGGATAGGTACTACAATGGAGTTTGATCATATACGTGAGTATGTCAAAGGGGATGAGTATCGGCATATGAACTGGAAGGCCTCAGCCAAACATAATAAGCTGATGATAAATCAATATCAAGAAGAGAAATCCCAACCGATTTATTCTTTTATTGATTTGGGACGTGTTATGCGGATGCCTTTTCAAGAGATGACTTTGTTGGATTATGCTATAAATGCGACCTTGGTGCTTTCGAATGCAGCGATACTTAAACAGGATCGGGCAGGTATGTTGACATTCTCCAAGGAGGTGGATAATCATATTGCAGCCGAAAGGAACAATAAGCAGATGAGGTTGATCTCCGACAAGCTATATGGCATTACAACAAAGTTCGAAGAGTCTGAATTTGGTGGGCTGTATGCTTTTGCTAGAAAACATATTAATAAACGGTCTCTGATTTTTATCTATACAAACTTCGAGACCTTGGAAGCAATGAATAGACAGCTTCCTTATTTACGGATGTTGAATAAGAGCCATATTGTAGTCGCGGTTGTATTCAAAAATACGGAGCTGTTCGATTTGGCTCGAGCGCCGGCTGTTAAAACGATTGATATCTACAATAAAATTATAGCAGAAAAATTTGTGTATGAGAAAAATCTGATTATCCAAGAACTCACACGCAATGGGCTACAGACTATTTATACCGCCCCGGAGGATTTGAGCATAAATTCCATTAATAAGTATTTGGAAATTAAGGCCAGAGGCTTGATATAGGTCTTCCATTCCTAATCATCTCAATATGTTTTAAGTCTACTAGAGAAGTCTTGGGTTCATTCTTCTACCAAGTAGGGAACATCTTTTCCCCCAAAAGGTATTTGATTGGGAAAAAACTGGGATATAATTCGAGTTTTATTCGGATTCATCCGAATGAAGTCCCTATTAAGTCCGAATGAAGTACGGATAATCTCCCTGTTAAATCAGAATCTATAGATAATCGAATACCTATCAGGTACTGTATTTACTGCTTAAAAAAAAGCTCAAAGAATGTTATTTCTTTGAGCTTTTTAAAACGTATGATCTGGTTAAGAATTATATTCCAAAAGCAGCTTTTACTTTATCAATGTAGTCGAGTTTTTCCCAAGTGAATAATTCGATTTCCATTGTTTTGGTTTCACCGTTTGAATTTTCGAAAGTTTTAGTAACTGTTTTCGGTGTTCTTCCCATATGTCCGTATGCAGCAGTTTCCGCATACATAGGGTTTCGTAAGCCTAGTCTTGTTTCGATACCATACGGAGTCATGTCAAATAGCTCCGTTATTTTGGTAGCAATTTCGGAATCCGATAAGTTTACTTTACTAGTACCGTAGGTGTTTACATAGATTCCCATAGGGTCTTTTACACCAATAGCATAGGAGATTTGAACTAGTATCTCATCTGCAACACCCGCTGCGACTAGATTCTTGGCGATGTGTCTCGTTGCGTAAGCCGCAGAACGATCCACTTTTGATGGGTCTTTTCCAGAGAAAGCCCCACCTCCGTGAGCGCCTTTTCCGCCATAAGTATCGACAATAATTTTACGTCCAGTCAATCCTGTATCTCCATGAGGACCACCGATTACAAACTTACCAGTAGGGTTGACATGGAATTTTATATCATCGTTGAACAATGCTTGCAATTCGGGTTTCAACTGGGATTTGACACGAGGAATCAAAATATTTTTGATGTCTTCGGTGATTTTTGCCAGCATAGCATTCTCTTCGTCAAAATCGTCGTGCTGTGTAGAGATTACGATAGTGTCTATGCGTAGGGGTTTATGGTCGTCGCTATATTCTAGTGTAACCTGAGATTTGGCGTCAGGACGTAAATAAGTAATCTCTTTGTTTTCGCGACGCAATGCTGCTAATTCATAGAGTAAGCGATGGGATAAGTCTAATGCTAAAGGCATATAGTTGTCGGTCTCATTGTTGGCATAGCCAAACATGATTCCTTGATCGCCAGCGCCCTGGTCTTGTCTCGTTTTGCGGTCTACCCCTTGGTTAATATCGGCAGACTGCTCGTGTATTGCTGATAGTACGCCACAAGAATTAGCTTCAAACATGTAGGCTGATTTGGTGTAGCCAATCTTTTCAATAACCGACCGCGTTATTTTCTGTACATCTAAGTATATTTTAGACTTGACTTCACCTGCTAGTACCACTTGTCCAGTTGTGACCAATGTTTCGATAGCCACGCGGGCATCTTCGTCCCAGGCTAAGAAGTTATCAATTAATGCGTCAGATATTTGATCAGCAATTTTGTCGGGATGGCCTTCCGATACCGATTCGGATGTAAATAGATATGCCATATTACAATAGTTGTTTTTGTATAGTATTACTTCTGCGAACCGCGTTGTATTTTAGGGGAAGGGCAATACAGGTAGTAGTGAAAAAACGAAAGAGTGAACGGTTTTTAGCACTTTTTTTCTGTGGTTGCAATCTCCCTTTTTACCTCTGTACGTGTAAAATGCAAATCAGTCCACCTTTTTTATGGCACAAAGCTACAACTCTTTTATAACTATTAAAAGCTAATTTTGGTTATTCCAAAATTTGAACGGTTATTAATTGCAATGTATTCTTATCTTTACAAGCGTGACAGTATGCATTTATGGAAGATCAAAAAAAGATACTTTTTGTGATAAATCCCATTTCGGGAGGAAAAAAGAAAACTGCTTTCAATAAGAAAGTTTTGGAGGTTCTTGATTTAAAGAAGTTTAATCCGACTTTTCAGCAGACGACCAAACCTAATCACGCTTATGAGCTAGGTAGGAAAGCTATTGAAGAAAAATACGATGCGGTTATAGCTGTAGGAGGGGACGGTACCATCAACGAGCTTGGAGCTGCACTGGTAGGGTCAGGGGTTCCTTTGGGAATTATTCCGGAGGGATCTGGTAATGGTTTAGCGCTCTATTTAGGGATTCCTATGAATGAAACTGCTGCTATCCGTCGGTTGAATCGATTTGAAACAGTGGACGTGGATTGTGGAACGATCAATGAGAAACCTTTCTTTAATATTGCGGGACTGGGGTTTGATGCATCTGTGAGTGACCGGTTTGCCAATGATTCAATTCGCGGCCCTATTGGTTATCTGAGGTCTGTAGTGAATGTTCTAGGCAAATATAAACCCTGTCATTACACGTTGACAATTGATGGAAAGAAGTATGAACGGGAAGCGTTTATGATATCTGTGGCAAATTCACCACAGTATGGGAACAACGCTTACATTGCCCCTAATGCATCTGTTAGCGATGGTGTGTTGGATGTTTGTATTGTCCATAAATTCCCCCTTTACATTCTTCCTATGATGGTTTATCATCTTTTCAATCGTTCGGCAGATCAATCTGAGTACGTCGAGATTATTCCTGGTAAGAACATATTGATTGAAAGAGAAGATGCTGGTCCAGTACACGTGGATGGAGAGCCCCTGACCTTGACGGGAAATCTTCAAATTGAGGTCAAGCCGAGTGCGTTGAAGATAATATGTTAAAGATAGGATATGAGTATTGAGATAATAATATTGAGATATTTTAAATAAAGTTATAATGGTGACAAAGGTTATGATGGTGATAAAAGGTTCCTCGTAACTTACATCACTTTTACAACTTCTGTAACTTTTAAATAGAAATGGCGAAACAAAAAAAGCAACGTTACGAAGGTATTGTTTACTCAACCGATAGTTCATTTTCCTACGACGAAGAACTAGAGACGGAGATAGAGACACTGCCGAAAGAGAAGCAGAAACTGAAAGTGCTTTTAGACCGCAAATCTCGTAAGGGAAAAGTGGTGACTTTAGTGGAGGGGTTTGTAGGGACAGATTCCGATTTTCAGGATTTAGCTAAATTGTTAAAGCAGAAATGTGGAGTAGGCGGATCAGCAAAAGATGGAGAGATTTTGATACAAGGGGATTTTAAACAGAAAGTTTTCGAAATTTTAACAACCTCAGGCTATGGCGTAAAACAAGTTGGAGGTTAAGACAATTTTTGCCTTATAAATGCGTTAGTACAAGGAGATTAACGACTTAAAATGCAGTAACGTGCAAATATATTGCATGAAGCAAAGTGAGTGACGGCTTACTTATTTTTCTGAGTTAACTATTTATTAATTTGCATATCAAAAAAAAAATAGTTTTTATTGCATAATATTCACAAGATGGAAACATTTAATTTAGTGTGTATTTGAGGATATGATTGCCGCTGATGCTCATCTGTCAAGCACATTTTAAAAGAGTGATAAAATTGAATGCTAAAAAATTTGACTTTTGTAACAAAATAGTATATTTGTTTTGACGTACGTCAAAATGATGTAACAAGTATTGCATTAAATTGAATTAAACATAAATAATTAAACAACAGTAAAAATCTAAAATTTAGTAAAAATGGCAAACGCACCAAAAACTACTAGCCCAGCAAAACAAGAGAGTGGCAATTCAGGTAACTTATTTGCGAGCTTATCTATCGTTATTTGTTTTATCATCGGTTATTTGATTTGGAAATATGTGATGGGTAACCCTGCAAACTTTATTGATAATAATCCTGAGAACCAACCTCTTCCAGGTAACTACGGTGGTATGGTTTATCACGCAGGGGTAGTTGTTCCTATCTTAATCGGTCTATTTTTAATGGTATGGGTATTCGCTATCGAGCGTTTTATCGTTATCGGAAAAGCTTCAGGTACAGGTAATGTAGGTAACTTCGTAAGAAAAGTACAATCTTTATTGAAGACAGGAAGTATTGATACTGCTATTGTAGAGTGTGACAAACAAAAAGGTTCGGTTGCTAACGTAATCAAAGCTGGTTTGTTAAAATACAAAGATGTTGAAGCTAACCCAGGATTAGATGCAGAAAAATCAGCATTAGCTATCCAAAAAGAAATCGAAGAGACTACAGCATTAGAAATGCCTATGTTGGAGAAAAACTTAAACGTATTGGCTACTTTAGTTTCTATCGGTACATTGACAGGTCTATTAGGAACAGTAACAGGTATGATCAAGGCCTTCTCGGCATTGGCAACAGGTGGTGCTCCAGATTCAGCTAAATTAGCAAACGGTATTTCTGAGGCCCTTATCAATACAGCGACAGGTATTGCTACATCTACATTTGCTATTGTAATGTACAACATCTTGACTGCAAAAATCGACAAATTAACTTACTCTATCGACGAGGCTGGTTTCTCTATCGTACAAACGTACGCTGCTAACCACAAGTAAGATGCTTAAAATAAGTTTCAGTTTTTTTATGGAAATTGAAATGTACAAGCATCATTAAGAAAAAGAAGAGTTGTTAATTAAAAAAGATTAAAGAAATGGGTAAAGCAAAAGTAAAAAGAGCCAGTACATCGATCGACATGACGGCGATGTGTGACGTGTCTTTCTTGCTTCTTACGTTCTTCGTTCTTACAGCAACCGCAAGACAACAAGAGTCACTGATAGTTGACGCACCGCATTCCTATTCAGAGGCAAAATTGCCTGATGGAAACGTAGCAATGATTACTGTCGGTAATGAAGGAAAAGTCTTCTTTCATATGTCAGACCAAAATGTACGCGTACAAGCTTTACAGCAAATGGGCGCATTGTATGGCATTGAATTTACGCCAGAAGAATACGGTAAGTTCAAAGCGATGGAAGATTTTGGAGTGTCAATGAAAACAATGAAAACATTGTTGGCAGCTGAAGCAGGCGATAGAACGGAAGAAAAGCAAAAGGGGATTCCTGTAGATTCGACATCAAACGCATCAAATGAATTGTCTTCATGGGTAAAACAAGCTAGGTTAGCATCGGCAAAGATATTGAGAGACAAAGCTGTCGCAGACGGTACGGATCCTGATGATATCGAGCTAATGACGGTTGCAATCAAGGCAGATGCCAATGAGAAGTTTCCTAGTTTGAATTTAATAATTGAAACATTACGTAATCAGAAGCAGAACAAGTTCAGTTTCGTAACTGGCCTTAAAGCTGATTAATTAGAATAGAAGCAAATGGCAGAATTAAATCAAGACTCTGGGAAGGGCGGTAAAGGTGGAAAGGTAAGGTCCAAGAAGAACGGCGGTAAGGTCGATCTTACAGCTATGGTTGACTTGGCATTCTTACTGATTACGTTCTTTATGTTGACCACTTCCCTGAATAAGCCTCAAGCGATGGATGTCGCTATGCCTGATAAAAACGTCGAGACAGATAAACAAACTGATGTTGATGTGGATGAGCATCGTAGTGTGACTTTAGTATTGGGTTCTGACGACAAGCTTATTTGGTACCAAGGTGATGTTAAAAAGCCTATCCAAGAACCAGCTGTAATCGATTACAGTAAGGACGGTCTACGTGCTGTACTTATGAAAATGAAACAGGTAGTTCCTCAACAGGCAGGAGGCAAAGACATGATCGTAGTGATACGTCCGAGTGAAAAATCGGTAACTAGAAATATTGTAGATGCATTAGACGAGATGAAAATCGTAGACGTCAAGCGCTATATGATATCTAATCGTATCATGGCCGAAGAAATTGAGCTATTGAAAAAGGATAATCTGTACAATGATTAGTCATTGTGGGCAGTTGTCATAAAACAGAAATAATATGTTTGGAAAATTAAATATATTTAGAAAGGAGTGGCTTGATGTTGTCTTCGAAAACAGGAACAAAGCTTATGGAGCGTACGAGCTTCGTAAGTTGGGACCGAAAGCAACCAACACAGCGTTACTTATTGTAACGGCAGTTGTTGCGGTTTTCAGTGTGCCTTCGGCGCTTAATCTAAAGCTTTTTTCAGGAAAAGAAGCTCCAAAAGAGGAGATTGCTTTTACAGAAGAAGTCACTTTAGAGGATTTGGCGGAGAAACTTCCTGAAGAAGAGGAGAAGCCACCTGTACAAGAAGAAGCACCTAAGATTGCTGAATCTAAACCCGCACTAGATGTAGTTGCTTTACCTGAGATTAAGCCAGTACCTAAAGAGAAGGCTGTGAAAGAAGAAGTGGCTACGGCAGAGGAGGCTACAGATAAGAAAAAACTTATCGGCCCTGTTGCGATGAAAGGTATGAAAGGTGGTAGTATCACAACTGAAGGTAAATGGGGTACAAAAGATGTTGCTGGATCAGCGACAGGTAGTACTAAAGGTGTAGAAGGCGGAACTGGTTCCGGAGAGGAAATCTTCGAATCCGTAGAGATTCAACCCGAGCCACCGGGTGGTATGGCTGCATTCCGTAAATGGATAGGCGACAACTACCAGTATCCATCAGGTGCTATCGATGCAGGAGTGAAAGGAACTGTTCAGGTATCGTTCGTTGTAGAGAAAAATGGAGAGTTGACCGATGTTAAAGTGGTTCGTGACCTTTCTTACGGCACGGGACAAGCTGCTGTCAACTTGTTGAAGAAAGCGAAGAAATGGAGCCCAGGTATTCAAAACGGACGCCCAGTACGTGTTGCTTATACTTTGCCTATTCGTTTGGACTTAACAAATATGTAATGAGTGTGAATAACAACTCAAGAAACAATAAATTTAGACAGAAATCGCCGACACAGCGATTTCTGTCCATTTTAGGCCTATGTATGTTTCTTTTCTATTTCATTTTGGGCCTATTAATTATCTTTTGGAAGTCGTTTCCTTTAGAAATTGACAAAACGTATAAGAATATGTTTGGAGGATTGCTGATTGTGTACTCGTTTATGCGATTTGCAAGACTTTGGCAGAATAATTTTTTACGTTAAAAATCATGTACGATTAATCCTTGTATTAATCTTTAAATCTTACTGAGTATGAAACTGTTTTTTTGTTCCGTGTTGATCAGCGTGGTAGCTCTTGGTTTTACAGGCTGTTCTAATAATACTAAAAAGGAGAAGAAAGATGATATCTTGGCCGGGGTCTTGCCGGTTGCTGTAGACGAAACCGTCTTACCCCTATTTTTGGAACAGAAAGAAGTTTTTGAAAGTTCTTACTATAATGCTAAAATCGAGGAACATGCCAATTCTGAAGTACAAGTGGTTAACAGCCTTTTGAACGGAGATGTAGCGTTTGCAGTTTTGACCAGACAGTTGACAGAGGAGGAACAGAAAGGGTTTAAAGCGAGGTCTGTTACCCCGAGAATTTATAGTGTCGCTTATGATGGCATTATTTTGGTAGGTAATATTGCGGGTGCAGATACGATCGTTAATGTATCTGATATTGTAGAGTTGATGAAGGGAAATAAAGTCAAGGATTATTCCTTGGTTTTTGACAATCTGAATTCGAGTGTCTTTCGTTACTTTAGGGAGCTGGGGAAAATAGAAAAGGTTGCTAACACTTTTGTTGAGGCAAAGGATGGTGCTGAAGCTGTTTTAAAGGAAGTCGCAGAAAAAAGAGGAAAAGTTGGCTTGATTAGTTACAATCAATTTTTATCTTTAGAAAGTTCTTTTTCAGAAAAAGATAAAATTCGTATCTTGAGCGTAGTTAGTGAGAAAGATGGGGTGAAGAAGTACGTGAAGCCTTCCCAAACAAGTTTTGCGACAGGGGAGTACCCTTTAAAACGTGAGATTTTTGTACTGAACTACCAGCCTAATTTAGGGTTAGGGATTGGCTTTTCAGCGTTTATGACCGGAGATAGAGGACAGCGTATTGTTTTGAAATCGGGATTATTGCCCTATACAATGCCAGGTCGCGAGATAATAATTAGAGATAAAATAAATTAGTAAACAACTATAAGAATACAAGATAGAATTATGACAAAAAGCAAATTATTTTTGAGTTTATTACTAGCTGGGGCTGTGGTTGGTACAGCAAGTGCTCAAAGTTTGAAGGACGCTCAGGCAGCTATGGACGCAGAGCAGTACGATAAGGCTAAAGGTATTTTGCAAAATTTGGTCGAGAAGAAGGCTAAAGACGGGGCGAACTACTTTTACCTTGGACAGATTTATTTGATTAATGAAAAGGCAGATTCTGCGGCCATTATCTTTAATAATGGTTTGACAAATGCGCCAAAAGAGCAATTGAATAGTGTAGGTTTGGGTATCGTAGACTTGATGAAGAACAACACTTCTGCGGCAGAATCTAAATTTGCTACAGCGACTGCTTCTCTAGGAAAGAAAGATTATTTGCCTTTGTATTATATCGGACGTGCATATATCGATGCACCTAAGCCTGATTTTGCAAAAGCAGTAGATTATTTGACACAAGCAAAAGCTAAAAATGCGAAGGATGCAATGGTTCCTGTAGCTTTAGGTGATGCTTTTCTTGGGTTGAAGGATAACAGCCAGGCTTATGTTAGTTACCGTGATGCATTGAATGTGGACCCTAACTTGGTGAAAGCAAAAGTGCAACAAGCGTTGATTACACGTCGTGCATTTGCATTTGACGAAGCATTAGAGCAATACAATAATATTGCTTCAGAGTACCCTAACTATGGTCCTGTGTACCGTGAAATTGCCGAAACGCAATTGCAGATGGCGAAGCGTATGCCAGATAATACAGATGAAGAAAAAGCAGCTTACGAAGCTCAGGTTTCGAAAGCGGTAGATAGTTATAAAAAATATTTACAGGTTACAGGTGATATGTCACCCGAGGCGAACGTGCGCTATGCGGATTTCTTAGTATACGGTCAGAAATATGATGAACTGAAGGTCGTTGCGGAAAAGTTGGCTAATGTACCGGGAGTTGACGCAAAGGTATTCCGTTATTTAGGTTTGATTGCAGTCAACCAAGACAAAGATTATGCGAAAGGCGTTGAGTATTTTGATAAATTGTTTGCAGGTGCTGAAGAAAGCCGTTTGATCGATATCGATTATCTTTTCTCAGGATTAGCAAATATCGAAGCTGGTAATGTGGCTAAAGGTCTTCCTAATTTGCAAAAAGCATTAGAGATGAACCCTGAAATGATGCCTGAAATCGGTTCGGCCGGTATGGTGGCATTTGGACAAGGTAAATATGATGTAGCTGCGGCTATTTTCAATATTCCTGCGCAGAAAACTGGTACGGATTTCTATTACGAGGCAAATTATTTCTTAGGAATGGCTAACTTCCGTGCTGGAGCAGCTAAAAAAGAGAAGGAAGAAGATGCAACGAAGGAATTAAATGATGCAATAAAAGCATTTGATGTTATCGTAAAATCGAACGATCAGAAAGTATACGACGAATATCTTGTACAAGCGTTGTATATGACAGGATATGCGAATATGCAATTGGATGTTATCAATCCAGAAACTCCTGAATTGACTAAAGGTTTGTTTGTTCCTGCTTTCGATCAATTGATTAAGGTATTGAAGGATAAACAAGCTGCAGGGGAGACATTAGATGAAGATGCAACTTCTAAGTTGGTGGATTCGTACAATAACGTCGGATACTTCTATTTATTAAAAGGAGACAACAAGAAAGCATTAGAGTATTTTGAGAATACAATCAAAATTAGTCCTGAAGACGAAACGGCTAAGGCTTATATTGACTACTTAAAGAGTTAAACCTCTAAAAATTAGTAAGAAAAGGGGAACTGCTATGCAGTTCCCCTTTTTATTTGGGATAAAATTCCTATTTTTGTGTATATAACTGAGACTTAAACTTATCATGGAAAACGTACAACTAGAGAATATGCCAGTAGACTATTTGCCTATTCTGATTCAATTGGCTGTTGCAACCGGTTTTGGAGTGCTTACCATTGTGGGAACTCATCTTTTAGGCCCTAAAGTCCGTTCGGAAAAGAAGCTTTCTTCTTTTGAATCCGGAGTTGAAGTGGTGGGGAATGCAAGGCAGCCTTTCTCCATCAAGTACTTCCTTGTCGCTATCTTATTCGTCATTTTTGATATCGAGGTTATCTTTATGTACCCTTGGGCCGTCAATTTTAGAGAGTTTGGAATGCAGGGACTTATCGAGATGTTTGTCTTTATGGGAATGTTGCTTCTGGGCTTTATCTATGTGATAAAGAAGAAGGCGCTGAACTGGGATTAGAACAGTTCTAAATAGCAATCCTCGGCTCCAATACAAGATTAAAAATATTATATTGAACCGAGAAATAAACTACGAAAAGAAGAAATAACTAATTATGAGCAAAGTTACCTTAGCCGAAGCGCCTCCGGGTGTAGAAGGAGCTGGATTTTTTGCCACTTCATTAGATAAAGCCATTGGACTGGCTCGAGCCAATTCACTGTGGCCACTGCCTTTTGCAACGTCGTGTTGCGGAATAGAGTTTATGGCGACCATGGGTTCTACCTATGATTTGGCTCGTTTTGGTGCAGAGCGACCTAGTTTTTCGCCACGTCAAGCAGATATGTTATTGGTGATGGGGACCATTGCTAAAAAAATGGCTCCAGTATTAAGACAGGTATATACGCAGATGGCTGAGCCGCGTTGGGTTATTGCTGTTGGTGCCTGTGCATCCAGTGGAGGTATTTTTGATACCTATTCTGTTCTACAGGGAATTGACGAGATTATTCCTGTAGATGTATATGTGCCTGGTTGCCCACCTCGTCCTGAAGCAATCCTAGATGGTGTGCTCAAATTGCAAGAGATTGTGAAGAATGAGTCTTTGAATAGGAGAAATACCCCGGAATATAAAGCATTATTAGAGAAGTACGGTATAGAAGCAAATAATGGATAAGTTGGATAATCAGGTTATAATTGATCGTCTACAGGCAGTTTTGGGCGATAAGATTCAGGTTTTAGGAGAGCCTCATGGTTTATTGGCAATTCAAACTGAGGCAGCTTATATTTTGGAGTTGCTGGCTTTTGTCAAGAACGATGAACTGTTGCGTTTAAACTATTTGACGGATATTACTGCAGTGCACTATCCACAGCAGGAAAAGCAGTATGCTGTGGTGTATCATCTTCATAACCTTTTCCAAAATATACGTGTTCGTGTGAAAGTGTTTATCGGTGGCGAGCAGCCGTCTATACCTTCTGCAACGAGTGTGTGGCAAGGGGCAAATTGGATGGAACGAGAAACGTACGATTTCTTTGGGATTCATTTTGAAGGCCATCCAGACCTAAGGAGAATTTTGAATATGGATGATCTGGATGTCTTTCCAATGCGAAAAGAATATCCGCTAGAAGATCCTAACCGAATAGATAAGAAAGATTTTTATTTTGGCCGTTAACTTCAAGTGTAGATAAGATGAGCAACCGAATAACCAAGATAACCCCTAATGATCCCGTTTTTTATGATAATGACCCTCAGGATGAGTTAATAACGCTCAATCTAGGGCCTACGCACCCTGCTACGCATGGTGTGTTTCAGAATGTTTTGCAGATAGACGGCGAGCGGATTGTGAGTGGGGTTTCCACGATTGGCTATATACACCGAGCTTTCGAGAAGATTGCAGAGCATCGTCCTTTTTATCAGATTACACCGCTGACCGACCGTTTGAACTATTGTTCGTCTCCAATCAATAATATGGGATGGCATATGACAGTCGAGAAGCTCTTGGATATAGAGATTCCCAAGCGAGTGCAGTATATGCGTGTGATCGTGATGGAACTAGCGCGTATCGCCGACCATATTATTTGTAATGGTATTTTGGGGGTGGATACAGGTGCTTTTTCAGGCTTCCTCTATGTTATGCAGGAGCGGGAGTTTATCTATGAAATTTTTGAAGAAATCTGTGGTGCCCGCTTGACGACCAATATCGGTCGTATTGGAGGATTTGAGCGTGATTTTAATGATATTGCTTTTGATAAGATTAGAGAGTTTCTTAAACGTTATCCGCCTGTTTTGAGCGAATTTGAGGAGCTTTTTGTTCGTAACCGCATATTTATTGAGCGTACTTCAGGGGTAGCAGCAGTAAAGCCGGAGGAAGCATTGGATTACAGTTGGTCTGGCCCTATTCTACGCGCTACTGGAGTCGACTATGATGTCCGGGTTACAGCTCCCTATTGTTCGTATGAAGAGTTTGAGTTTGATGTGCCAGTAGGTACAAATGGAGACGTGTACGATCGGTTTATGGTGCGTAATGAAGAGATGCGGCAGTCTATGCGTATCATTCAGCAAGCGCTAGATAAAATAGAGAAAGAACCAAAAGGGGTGTTTCATGCTGATGTTCCAGAGTTTTATTTACCGCCAAAGGAGCAGGTTTATAATAATATGGAAGCATTGATTTATCACTTTAAAATAGTGATGGGAGAATGGGAAACACCGAAATCGGAAGTGTATCATGCCGTGGAGGGCGCCAATGGCGAACTCGGTTTTTACCTGATACATGATGGAGGGCGTACACCTTACCGACTCCATTTCAGAAGACCATCTTTTATCAACTATCAGATGTTTGCACCAATGAGTAGAGGCATGTTGATATCTGATGCGATTATCAATATGAGTAGTTTAAATGTAATAGCAGGAGAGTTAGATGCTTAGTATACAAGAGAACCAACCGGTAGAATTTTCTGCAGCACTTTTGGAGCAGTTCGGCGAGATTGTCGCTCGATACCCCGAGGGTCAACAAAAGTCAGCATTGTTGCCAATCCTTCACCTCGTGCAAGCGGAGTATGGATGGTTAAGTACAGATAGTATGGATAAAGTGGCATCATATCTTCATATACAAGCTATTGAGGTGTATGAAGTGGCTACGTTTTATACCATGTATTTTTTAAAGCCCCAAGGAAAGTATATGTTGGAAGTGTGCCGTACTGGACCATGCTGCTTGGTCGGTGCTGAAAAGATTATGCAACATATTGAAAACCGTCTGGGCGTAAAAGAAGGAGAGATTACAGCCGATGGTTTGTTCTCTTGGCGGGGTGTAGAATGTATGGCCGCTTGTGGTTATGGACCTGTATTACAGATCGGACCTGAGTATACATTTTACGAAAATTTAACCGAAAAAAGCGTGGATGAATTGATCGACACTTTGCGTGATAAAGCGAAACAGCAAGCTTAAAACATATGGGACGTAAATTATTATTAGAGCATATCAATGAGCCAGGTATTCAGACTTTTGATGTTTATCGTCAAAAAGGGGGATATCGTGCTGTAGAGAAAGCATTAAAGAGCATGTCTCCTGATGACGTTGTCGAGGAGGTGAAGAAATCGGGACTACGGGGTAGAGGAGGAGCAGGATTCCCTACCGGGATGAAGTGGAGCTTTTTGGCAAAGCCAGAGGGTGTATCCCGTTATTTGGTATGTAATGGCGATGAGTCTGAACCGGGTACTTTTAAAGACCGTTATTTGATGACTCATATCCCGCATGCATTAATTGAGGGCATGATTGTGTCAAGCTATGCATTAGGGGCCAATACGTCCTATATTTATGTCCGCGGGGAGATGATGCCGCAGATCCGAATCTTAGAACGCGCTATTGCCGAAACAAAAGCCGCTGGACTTTTGGGCAAGAATATATTAGGTACAGGCTATGACTTAGAGATCTATGTACAACCGGGAGGTGGTGCATACATCTGTGGCGAGGAGACGGCACTGTTGGAGTCATTGGAGGGTAAGCGTGGTAATCCGCGCATAAAGCCACCATTTCCCGCAGTTGCAGGATTATATGGCTGTCCTACGGTTGTAAATAACGTTGAATCTATCGCATCTGTTGTCCCTATTATCAATGATGGAGGCGAGGAGTATGCGAAAATCGGTATAGAGCGTAGCACAGGAACAAAGCTTATCTCTGCTGGAGGAAATGTGAAGAATCCGGGAGTGTATGAGATTGAGTTGGGGGTGCCCGTAGAAGAGTTTATCTATTCCGACGAATATTGTGGTGGTATAGCTAATGGAAAGCGATTAAAGGCTTTGGTTGCAGGCGGTTCGTCTGTGCCGATTCTACCTGCAAACTTAATCTGTAAGACTATCAACGGAGATGCCCGCCTGATGACCTATGAATCTTTGGCAGATGGTGGTTTCCAGACAGGCACGATGATGGGGTCCGGAGGTTTTATCGTTTTTGATGAAAATCAATGTATTGTCCGTAACACCTGGAACTTCACTCGGTTCTATCATCACGAGAGCTGTGGGCAGTGTTCTCCTTGTCGTGAAGGAACGGGCTGGATGGAGAAAGTATTACATAAAATAGAGCATGGTAAAGGCAGTATCGCGGATATCGATTTACTATGGGATATTCAGCGGAAAATAGAAGGTAATACAATTTGTCCGTTAGGCGACGCTGCGGCGTGGCCGGTAGCAGCAGCGATTCGACATTTTAGAGACGAATTTGAATGGCATGTGCTTCATCCAGAGGAGTCGCAATCGAGGAATTATGGATTAGCACATTATGCCGATCCTGTAAAGCCTGTAGCACAGTAAACGGGGTAATAATCTAGTAGAAAGCAGAAACGATGGCTGAAGAAATTGCAAAATTTAAAGTAACAATCGATGGTATACCTGTAGAGGTAGCACCAGGAACTACTATTCTAAATGCAGCGCGTCAGATAGGTGGAGATATTGTCCCGCCAGCGATGTGCTACTATTCTAAATTAGAGGGAACGGGGGGGAAATGTCGTACCTGTTTGGTCAAAGTATCTAAAGGATCTGAGAAAGACCCTCGGCCAATGCCTAAACTTGTGGCATCTTGTCGCACAACTGTTATGGATGGCATGGAGGTACAGAATATAACGTCTCCAGATGTTGTTGAAGCTCGAAAAGGAGTTGTGGAGATGCTTTTGATCAACCACCCTTTGGATTGTCCAGTGTGTGATCAGGCGGGAGAGTGCAAATTGCAGGATTTGGGCTATGAGCATGGTGATGAAGGGACACGTTATGAGTTTGAGCGCCGTACATTCGAACGTATTGATATCGGAGATAAAATTCAGTTGCACATGAATCGTTGTATTCTGTGTTACCGTTGTGTTTTTGTTGCCAATCAGCTTACCAATGAACGTGAACATGGGGTCTTGAATAGAGGTGATCATTCAGAGATATCTACATTTATACATAAAGCGCTGAACCATGATTTTGTAGGAAATGTAATTGATGTGTGTCCGGTAGGGGCGTTGACGGATAAAACTTTCCGGTTTAAGAATCGTGTGTGGTTTACGAAACCTGTGGATGCGCATAGAGACTGCCCTACCTGTGCTGGTAAGGTGACTCTGTGGTACAAAGGCGAAGAGGTGTTGCGGGTAACGGGACGAAAAGATGAGTATGGAGAGGTGGAAGAGTTTATCTGTAATACCTGTCGGTTTGAGACTAAACGTACATCAGATTGGACGCTTGAGGAGCCAACTCCAGTAGACCATGAATCTGTTATTGGAGCAAATCACTATTTGAATTTTAACCCTCCTGCGGTGATTCATGAAGATAAAAAATTGCAATTGGCTAATGAGGAGCAGTTGGCTAGAACAGAACGATTAAAGTAAATCAGCGATGGAAACAGCTTTTATTTTAGAAAAATTGATTTTAGTAGTTATTGTGTTTACCATCACGTTGGTAATCGCGATGTATTCTACTCTTGCGGAGCGTAAGATTGCTGGTTTTATGCAAGATCGACATGGGCCAGATAGAGCAGGTATTTTTGGACTTTTACAGCCTTTGTGCGATGGTGGAAAGTTTTTCTTCAAGGAGGAAATTATTCCTTCAGGTGCTCATAAGCCATTATTTATCCTAGGGCCGGTTATCGCCATTATTACAGCTTGTATCAGTTCGGCTGTTATTCCTTGGGGACAGGAACTTACTATTAATGGCAAGCAGATCTCGTTGCAAGTGGCTTCTGGAATTAACATTGGTGTACTCTACATGTTCGGTGTTATTGCTTTAGGGGTGTACGGAATTATGCTTGGAGGCTGGGCTTCTAACAATAAGTTCTCTTTGATGGGGGCTATCCGCGCGGCTTCGCAGAGTATTAGTTATGAAATCGGAATGGGCTTGTCGCTTATCGCGTTATTGATGGTGACGGGTACATTACAGCTGGAAGATATCGTGGCACAACAATCAGGCTTTGTCAATTGGAACATATGGGTACAACCGCTTGGTTTTTTGATTTTCATCACCTGTGCGTTTGCAGAGTGTAACCGTGTACCGTTTGACTTGCCGGAGTGTGAGACTGAACTGGTGGGCGGATACCATACCGAATATTCTTCAATGAAACTCGGGCTCTATATGTTCTCGGAGTACATTAATATGTTTGTGTCTTCGGCATTGATGGCAGCGCTCTACTTTGGAGGTTATAATTTCCCATTTATGTATGAGCTTGGTCTATCGCAAAATTGGATAACCATTATTGGCGTAATCGTTTTCTTTTTAAAGATATTCGGCTTCATCTTTTTCTTCATGTGGATACGTTGGACCTTGCCACGCTTCCGCTATGATCAGTTGATGAATCTTGGCTGGAAGATATTGATTCCTTTAGCCATTGCTAATATCGTGCTGACAGGAGTAATTACATTAGTAAAGGATACTTATTTTTAAGACGAGTTATCCGGTGAACGAGTTATCAAGTTATCAAGTCAAGGTAGCCTGATAACAGGATCACAGGATTACTTGATAACAAAGCAAAAGTTATGCAATCATTAAGCAATAGGAAGAAAGTAATTGAGCAGAAGCCAATGAATATATGGGAGCGCATGTATTTGCCGGCTATTGCTAAGGGGTTATCTATCACCCTAAAACACTTTTTCAAAAAGATACCGACGATTAAATATCCGGAGGAAATACGTCCTTACTCGAAAAACTTTAGGGGGCAGCATTCTTTGAAACGTGATGAGCAAGGACGGGAGCGTTGTACAGCCTGTGGACTCTGTGCTTTATCTTGTCCTGCTGAAGCTATTACGATGACTGCCGCAGAGCGTCAAAAAGGAGAGGAGAACCTATATCGGGAAGAAAAGTACGCCGCTGTTTATGAAATCAATATGCTCCGTTGTATTTTTTGTGGACTCTGTGAGGAGGCCTGCCCTAAGGAGGCGATCTATCTTGATGGCCCACATGTTACAGCGGAATACCTGCGTCGAGATTTTATTTATGGCAAGGATAAATTGGTGGAGCCTAAATTTGATATTACAAAACTAAACAGAGAAAACGCTTAAGCAGATGACTATATTCTATTTTGTTGCCTTTTTGTCTATTTTCTTTGCGTTGATGACCATCTTCACGAAGAACCCTGTGCATAGTGTACTTTATTTGGTAATTACCTTTTTCACTTTTACAGTGCACTACATTTTGCTGAATGCTCAATTTTTGGCCGTTGTCAATTTCATCGTCTATATGGGAGCAATCATGGTTTTATTTCTATTTGTCCTGATGCTGCTCAATCTCAATAAGGAGGTAGAGCCGATGAGGTCCAATGTGGTAAAGATTATGGGAGCCGTGGCAGGTATGTGTATGTTGGCCACATTTTTAGGCGCTTTTAAGGTTTTAGAGAGTAATAATGAGTTTGTGACGGGGAATACCGATGTGGGACTGGTAAAAAATCTAGGTAAAGTTTTATTTGATGAATTCCTTTTGCCTTTTGAACTGTCCTCAATTTTGTTGTTGACTGCGATGGTCGGCGCTATATTATTGGCTAAAAAAGAAACAAAAGAAGCGTAATGGACAATCTTATTCAAAATATACAAGGGATACCGTTAAATCACTACGTGATTTTTTGTAGTATCATTTTTTCAATCGGTGTCATTGGTGTATTGATCCGTCGTAATGTGATTATCATTATGATGTCGATAGAGCTTATGCTCAATTCCGTTAACTTGTTATTGGCCGCATTCTCCGCATATCGGGGAGATGCCAGTGGGCAGGTGTTTGTGTTCTTTATCATGGCCTTAGCTGCAGCTGAAGTGGCTGTGGGGCTGGCTATTGTTATTATGGTCTATCGGAATACAAAATCAGTAGATATTGAGTCGTTAAGTAAGTTGCGTTGGTAAAAATTAAGTAGAACTAGCTATATGATCGAACTAATTTGGTTAATACCTTTACTACCCCTGATTGGATTTGTAGTTAATGGAATAGGGCGGAATTTTCTCCCTAAAAGTGCTGTCGGAACTCTTGGAAGCGGAGTAGTGTTGGGGTCTTTTATATTGAGCTGCCTTGTATTTGGTGAAGTGTTGGCTGCTCGCAGCGCAGGACAAGAAGCGGCTTTTGCTTATCACTTATTCGATTGGATTCGATTGGGTAATCTGGATATCAGTTTTTCTTTCTTGGTGGATCCGTTGAGCGCATTAATGTTGCTTATTATTACTGGAATAGGTTTCTTGATTCACTTATACTCGATCGGATATATGAGTCACGATGCTGGATTCGGTAAATTCTTTGCTTACCTGAATCTATTTATATTCTTTATGTTGCTGTTGGTGCTAGGCTCTAACTATTTGATTATGTTCATCGGATGGGAGGGAGTCGGACTATGTTCTTATTTATTGATCGGTTTTTGGTATAAAAATTCAAGCTACGCGAGTGCAGCTAAGAAAGCATTTGTAATGAATAGAATCGGCGATTTAGGATTTTTGATTGCTGTTTTTGCTATCATCGCTACATTTGGCTCTCTGGAGTTTGATGTCGTTTTTCAGCAAGCGTCCAGTTTCCCGGTTGGTGATGCCACCTTACTGTTGATAACATTATTATTGTTTGTTGCAGCAACTGGAAAATCGGCACAGATTCCTTTATTTACATGGTTGCCCGATGCGATGGCGGGACCGACTCCAGTTTCTGCATTGATTCACGCCGCAACGATGGTTACGGCAGGTATCTATATGATTGTACGATCCAATATTTTGTTTACGTTGTCTCCGGTCACAATGCAGATTATCGCTGCGATAGGTGTCTGTACCGCCTTGGTTGCTGCTTTTATTGCAATTACCCAGAATGATATTAAGAAGGTGTTGGCTTATTCCACGGTTTCTCAATTGGGATACATGTTCTTGGGATTGGGTGTAGGTGCATTTACAGGGGCTTTTTTCCATGTGCTGACACATGCTTTCTTTAAAGCATTACTTTTCTTAGGAGCAGGATCTGTGATCCATGCGATGAGTGATGAACAGGATATGCGCCAGATGGGGGGGCTTAAAAAAAGTCTTCCTGTAACTTATCTAACAATGTTGGTCGGTACTATTGCTATTTCGGGAATACCGCCTTTGTCTGGTTTTTTCTCGAAGGATGAGATTTTGGCTCATGCCTTTCTTGCTAATCCATTATTATGGGGGCTTGGTTTTGTAGGGGCATTGTTTACTGCTTTCTATATGTTCAGACTGTTGTATCTGACATTTTTTGGAGAATTTAGAGGAACTGAGGATCAAAAAAGTCATTTGCATGAATCTCCTATGTCGATGTTGCTCCCTTTGGTTGTATTAGCAGTGCTTGCCGCTAGTGGAGGATTATTGAATGTGCCTGAGGCACTAGGAGGTAGTAATTGGCTTGCTAATTTCCTGAGTCCGATATTTGCTTATAGTAACAGTCGAGTGGCAGCAATCCATATTGACCATAATACGGAATATATCTTGATGGGGGCATCTGCTGTAGCTGCTTTAGTTATGGCTGGTATAGCCTATTCAACTTATGTTAACAAGAAAAGTATTCCTGGTCCAGATGGGCAAGAACAAGGACTCTTGTACAAGCTATCCTATCATAAGCTTTATGTAGATGAGCTGTACGATGCACTGATTGTTCGCCCTTTAAATGCATTTTCGAAGTTTTTATACCGTGTTGTAGATAGAGCAGGAATAGACGGTTTTGTGAATGGTATCGGGGGCTTTTTTATGTCTTCCGGTCGAGGAATTCGTCAACTGCAGACAGGGCATGTTGGTTTTTATATCTTTATGATGGTCATTGGGGTTATCGCTATCCTTTTGTACGGTTTTTTAAATGTATAGCTATTTGTAATCGAAGTAATCCATGAATAACCTATTTATACTGCTGTTACTCCCTCTTGTAAGTGCTCTCGTTTTAGCATTTATGAAGTCTTCATCTTCTGCCAAGTGGGCTGCTTTAGGATTGTCTGTGCTCCAATTGGCACTGACCGTTCCTTTTTTATGTCAATTCGTTCCCGATGCTAGTATTCAATTTGAACAATCGTTTGATTGGATTCCCCGCTTAGGAATAAAATTTCATATTGGTTTGGATGGTATTAGTCTTCCTTTGGTGCTCTTGACCAATGGATTGACACCATTGATTATCCTGTCGACCTTTGGTAAAACGCTTAAAGGGAATTTCTACGCTTTGGTGTCTTTTATGCAGGCGGGTTTACTCTTGGTCTTTGTTGCATTAGACGCTTTTTCCTTCTATGTAGGATGGGAAGTAGCATTGATTCCAATTTATTTTATCTGTGCACTCTGGGGTGAGGGGGATCGAATCCGAGTGAACCTGAAATTCTTTATCTACACTTTTCTCGGATCGCTGTTGATGCTGATTGCCATCCTTTATCTGTATCAACAGACGGCAACAAAAGATTTCGAATGGAGTTCTTTTGCAGCGCTTGATTTGCACGACAGCACACAACGATGGATTTTTTGGGCTTTCTTTATTGCTTTTGCTGTGAAGATGCCTATTTTTCCTTTTCATACATGGCAACCTGATACCTACACAAACGCGCCTACAGCGGGTACGATGCTACTTGCAGGGATCATGCTCAAGATGGGGACATTCGGTCTGATTCGTTGGTTGATTCCGATTGCTCCACTAGGGGTTGCGGCTTATGGACAGTTGGCCTTGATATTATGTGTAATAGGTGTTGTTTACGCTTCTCTTATTGCTTTTAAACAACAGGATACAAAACGTCTTATCGCTTATTCTTCAATTGCCCACGTAGGATTGATCGGTGCAGGTATCTTTGCTTGGAATCAAGAAGGTTTGCAGGGCGCATTGATGCAGATGGTGAATCACGGTATCAGTGTGATAGGCTTGTTTTTTGTGTTGGATATTATTGCGCAGCGAACCGGTACGCGCACATTGAAAGAGCTTGGAGGTCTGGCTGAGCGTATGCCCAAACTGGCTATATTCTTCTTGATTATTATCATGGGAGCCGTAGGATTACCTCTAACGAACGGTTTTATTGGAGAGTTCTTGCTCCTTAAAGGTGTTTATGGTGTAGGCCTGTTGTATGCTGTATTTGGTGGATTGACGTTGATTTTTGGTGCGGTGTACATGCTTCGATTATTTCAGCGTACAATGTTGGGAACGGGCTCGGAGTCGAATAGTGCTATATCAGATATCAAAGGGCATGAAATTGTGGTGCTGTTTATTGTAGCCGCCGTTGTATTGTATTTAGGGGTGTTCCCGAATGGGTTATTGCATTTATCAGAGGCGTCTGTGACACAACTGTTAGAGCAAGTTAAATTTTAAAGCAAGTATAAGTAAATAGATTATGGCTGCGATTATTACGCTTTCGTTATTAGGGATTTTAGTATTGTATTTGGGGTTGTTCAAAGCTAAATCAGCTTTATTGCCTGTTACGCTTATAGGTTTATTAGTCGCATTGGGATGTGAGCTTGCTTTGTGGGATGGGGATGCAAAGCCTATATATAGTGGAATGGTCGTCTTTGACAATTTTGCACTCGCATTTTCGATATTGTGTATCGTGACGACAGGTTTGATACTGCTGCTTTCCAAAGCTTACTTCAGTTCCATTAGTAACAATGTTGCCGAGTACTATTGTTTGATTCTTTTTTCTTTGACTGGAGCGTTGATGGTGAGCGCCTACCATAATTTCGCGATGCTTTTTATCGGTATTGAAGTGATGTCGGTGGCGCTGTATATTTTGGTTGGAATTAGGAAAACTGATTTTGGATCAAACGAAGCTGCGTTGAAATATTTCTTGATGGGGGCTTTTTCCACTGGTTTTTTACTGTTTGGCATCACTTTGCTCTACGGTGCTACAGGTACTTTTGATATTACAGGGGTACGGGAGTATCTAATAGCCAACCCGCAACAGATTTCTCCTTATTTTTATGGGGGCGTTTTATTGTTGCTGATTGGACTTTGCTTTAAAGTTGGAGCTGCTCCATTTCATTTTTGGACACCTGATGTTTATGAAGGAGCACCAATATTGATTACGAGCTATATGAGCACAGTAGTCAAGGTAGCTTCCTTTGCAGCTTTTTTACGTTTGTTCAGTTATGTATTTGTTCCATTACATGATTTTTGGACGCCTGTTCTTCTGGTTGTTATTATCATCACTTTGTTTATTGGTAATATCACGGCGATGATGCAGGCTAGTTTCAAGCGTATGTTGGCTTACTCTAGTATTTCGCATGCGGGTTATATGCTTTTTGCCATTGTTGCTTTGGGAGCGACTTCTACATCTAGTATTTTTACTTACGCCATAGCATACTCCTTATCTTCGGTAGCTGCTTTTGCAGGGCTTATCCTGGTAAAACGGGCTAAAGGCTCAGATCAGTTTGTCGCATTCAATGGACTAGGAAAAACTAATCCGTTCTTGGCTTTTGTGATTACAGTTGCGATGTTGTCTTTGGCTGGAATTCCCTTGACTGCAGGATTTATAGGTAAGTTTATGATGTTCAATACTGTAATGCAGGACTATCATATTGTTTTGCTTCTTTTGGCGGTGGTTAATGCAGCAATCGGTGTTTTCTATTACCTACGCGTGGTGGTTCACATGTACTTCAAAACAGCGGAAGATGAGGAAGGGGCGATTCTGCTTCCACTAAGCTTCAAGGTTGTATTGGGTACAACAGTATTGCTTACGTTGTTGATCGGTCTTTATCCCGATTGTATTATTGGACTGTTATAGTTGTTTTAATAATTTATGATTAAAGCCCTTTTTTTAAGGGCTTTTTGTTTTTTTAGGGAAAAGGTATAGCAGAGGATGTGTTTTTTCGTGCTGGGTGCTTTGAACTTTGGGCACAAGTTGTATCTTTATAAAGGACCATAGATGTTTATGAGAAGAGCGGTAATGCTATTTAGCAGACATGTTGCGCTTTATATTGTAATGTTGCTGTCGAGTGTACCGGCACTGGCACAGACCTTGTTACGGGGAGAGGTGCGAGATGCAGGTAGTAAACGGGCGATTGCCGGAGCGAGTATACAGTGCGTAGAGCATCCCGAAGGAACCTCGACCAATATAAACGGAAGCTTTTACATCAAACTGGACTCTACAGTAAAGGAACTTATATTCTCTGCTGTAGGGTACCAAAGTAAGCGTTATATCTTGACTCTAAAAGATAGTACACTGTTGGTGTATTTAGAGAAGCAAGACCAAGTGATAGAAACGGTCGATATCGTCAAAAAGGGGCGCTATAAAAATAGTAACCCAGCGACGGAGCTTATAGATCTCGTCATACAGCATAAGCGTAAAAATCGACTTGCCCAAAAGGACAGTCTGTATTTTCAACAGTACGATAAGATTAAATTCGGAATGGTCGACCCCAAACCTGGATTTAAGACCAGGCTAGGGGATATGAGCTTTTTCTTTAAGGACGTGGATACAACTTCGTTGCAGGGGCATGAGTTGTTAACGCTTTATCTACAGGAGGATATATCAGACAACTATATTAGACAACAACCGGCTAAGAACAAGAAAATAATCCGTAACCAAAGCAAAACAGAATTTGATTCCCGTTATGTAAATAATCCTAATATCAGCTCTTATCTAAATTATCTTTTTCAACCTGTGGATATATATGATGAGAGTGTGTTTTTTCTCAACAAATTGTTTCTGAGTCCTATAGCAGATAATGCAAAGCTTTATTATAAGTATTTTATAATAGACAGTTTAAGGACTGAGGAGGATATCTTTGTGCGGTTGCGGTTCGAGCCTCGCAATAGTAGTGACTTATTGTTTCATGGACAGCTTTTAGTGTCTTTGGATGGACGTTATGCCGTAAAAAATGCTGAATTGAAAGTTGACAAAAGAGCAAATATCTCATGGGTGAATGATTTTAAGATGTCTCTTTCTTATTTTAAAAATTCGGAGGGAATTATGCTGCAGGATAGTTCTAATATTTTTGTCGTTTTTGGGCGAGGTAAAGTAGACGCACTTTTTGGCGAACGCAGCAGCGTACAGTACCGATATGATACACATTATCCAATTGCTGATGATGTTTTTTCCGGAGCCCCTGTAGAGGTCCGCCTATCTGCTGAAGAACAACTTGACGATGTGCGACCGGTACCGTTAAGCGCCTATGAACAGCGGATATATACGAATGTAGATAGCCTTAACGACTTAAAGTCTTTTAAATCATTGTTAGCTGTGGGGTATCTTCTTGCTCAAGGTTATTTTTCGGTAGGCAAGTTTGAGTTGGGGCCACTGGAGTACCTGTATCACATGAATGAAATGGAAGGGCAGCGCCTCCGATTCGGAGGTAGAACTACCTCTTCTTTGTCTGAGAAGGTATATATGGAGGGGTATCTCGCTTATGGTTTTAGAGACGAGCGGTTTAAGTATTATTTGAAAACAGCTGTTGCATTGAATGGGAAGTCTGTTGCTACATTTCCTGCCCATTATATGGAGGCATCCGTACAACGGGATATATTCGAACCAGGAAAGAGCATTGGGTATCTGAAAGGGGATAGCTTCTTTCGAAGTTTTATTTCCAACAAACCCACCAAATGGTTAGATACAGAAGCATATCGGTTAGGGCATGTCTACGAGTTTGGCAATCATCTCAGTGTATCCAGTAGCATCACCCATCAGCGTCGTAATGCGATAGGAGATCTTCGCTTTGCGTTAACAGCAGACAGTACACAGTCCTTGTCCAGTATCAATACGAATGATGTAGAGGTGACATTGCGCTGGGCACCTTTTGAGAAATTTTATTATCGTAATTTACAGCGGAGTACGATTATAGAAAGCTATCCTGTATTTAGCATGCAATATAATAAAGGCATAAGCGGGATACTGGATGCCCAATATAATTATGATGCTTTGCGTTTTTCGGTGTCTAAGCGTTTCTTTATGAATCAGCTCGGTTTCGGTGACTTGAAGGCTACAGCTGGTCGTATATGGGGGACGCTACCTTATCCATTATTGGAGATGCCTAATATACAGGAAACAAAAGATAGGCATACGATTTCTTATGACATGACCAATTCGATGGAATTTGTGGCGGATAAGTTTGTGAAGTTATCCTATGATCACGAGCTGAACGGTTTTATTTTAAATAAACTTCCTTTGATAAAAAAGTTGCGTTTTCGGGAGATATTCGGGGCACGCATGTTTTATGGTCAGTTAAGTGCTAATAATGACCCTATGCTCAGTGATAAGGTAGTCTATTTTGATAAACATAAAGAGGGATATACTATTACTCACACATTACAGAAAAGCCCTTATTTGGAAGGTTATGTGGGACTGGATAATATTCTAAGTATATTTCGTGTGCAATATTATTATCGATTTAACTATCGGTATCACCCTAACATTAGTAACGAACGATTTAAACTATCCTTAAACTTTGATTTTTAACATTATGGAAGTGTATAGTACAATTTTAGTGGATCGGGACGCAAGTACTGCAGTTTTAAAAATAAACAGAGAGTCGAAGCTGAATGCGCTGAATACAGAGACTCTTTCTGAGTTAAGTCATGCGTTGGACGTTTTGGCAAAGGACTCTTCCGTACGTGGCATCATAATCACAGGAACGGGGAGCAAGGCTTTTATTGCTGGAGCGGATATTCAGGAATTTGTCGGGATGAATGGGGAGGATGCGGCGCAACTGGCAGCAAGAGGACAACGTGATGTAATGGATAAGATAGAAAACTATCCGAAGCCAGTGATAGCCGCGATAAATGGTTTTGCATTGGGAGGTGGGCTTGAATTGGCTTTGTCGGCTCATATACGGGTTGCTAGCTCAACGGCTAAGCTAGGTCTACCAGAGGTTTCTTTGGGATTAATCCCCGGATATGGAGGTACGCAACGCCTGCCACAACTTGTGGGTAAAGGCAAGGCTTTTGAAATGATCATGACAGGTGATATGATTGGTGCGGAGGAAGCGTTGAGCTATGGGTTAGTGAACCATGTGGTTGAGGGGGCAGACCTTATTGGTAAGTGTATGGAACTTTTAGAGCGAATTTATTTGCGGTCACCTAAGGCGATTGCCAAAGTAATCAGTGCTGTAAATGCCGGTTTCGTAGATTCGAAAACTGGTTTTCAACAGGAGATTTCACTTTTTGGAGCATCTTTCGATACGGATGAAGCCAAGGAAGGAATTGAAGCATTTTTGGAGAAAAGGAAACCTAATTTTTAGAGTAACTACCCATTTGTTGGGAGGTAAATGATGATTTATGATTGGTAAAGACGTTTTTTCGCAAAAGGAAAGGAATATTATTATTTTAATAATCATACTCGTATTGGGTGCGATTATTCTGTATGCGATGAAAGGCATTTTTGGAGCGATACTGGGCACGATGGTGATGTATACATTATTCCGTAATCTGAATATCTTTTTGATTGAACGATGGAAATGGCCTAAAGCGCTGTCTTCTGTAGTGGTCATCATTATTTCCATCTTTATTATTGTTCTCCCATTCGTCGGAATCGGGACGATGTTGGTCAATAAGGCATTAGAGTTACAGCGAAATCCGGCCTGGATCAATGATAT